>DASZLW010000259.1:0-3613 GCA_035552175.1 Gaiellaceae bacterium
CGGCGGGATGGTCGAGGATCAGCTCGCGAAGAACTGGTACACCGCCGAGGTCGGGGACATCGCGGCGCTGCGGTCGCTTCTCAACTCGCTCCGGAGCGTCGACGCGGTCTTCGACGCGTTCCGCGTCACCCCGACGTAGACACGTCCCACGGGACGCCGCCCGTGTCCCAGCCGACGAGGCAGTAGGGCGCGATCAACGGCGCGACGCTCGTAAGGAGGCCTTCGGACGCGCCGTCCGCGGCGAGTTCCGCGACGCTCACGCCCTGAAACTCGACCCGCGCTGTCCGCCTGTCGCCCGGTGCCGGCGTCCCCGCTTGCGGCCCGAGGATCAGCTCGCCCTCCTCCGCGAAGCGGATCCCGGCCCACGCACAGCCGCCGTCGGCGACGAGCGTGGCGACGACGGCGCGGAGGAGGTCGTCGGGATCGCCTCCCTGCTCGAGGATGTGGGCGACGGCCTCGACCGCCGGGCTCACAGGTCGGTGCCCTCGAACGCCGCGACATGGGCGCGGAACGTGTCCGGGACCGGGCGCGTCGTCCGGTCGTCGTGGTCGATCAGGACGAGGGTCTGGGTCGCGGTGACCATCAACGCGTCGCCGTCCGAGAGCTTGTGCGCCGCGTACTCGTAGGTCACGCTCGAGCGCCCGATCTTCGCGACGCGGATGAACACCTCGAGCAGGTCGTCGAACTGTGCGGGGGCGTGGTACTCGACGTTCGAGGCCCGCATGACGAACTCGGTGCGGCCGGCTCCGATCTCGCCGAGTTCCCGGTGGTACTCCGTCCGCGCGAGGTCGAAGTACGGCAGGTACCGGCCGTAGTAGACGACGCCCTGGGCGTCCGTGTCCGAGAACGCAACGCGTGTGTAGGCCCCGAAACGGAACGGCGGCTTCCGGGCGGTCAGGTGGCCGGGCTGGAACACCGGCCGAGCCTACCCGTCGATCATGAGCGGATCAGCGCGAGCACCTCGTCGCGCTTGGCCGCCATGAGCTCCTCGGAGAGCGCCTCGAGGTTGAGCCGCAGCAGCGGCTCCGTGTTCGAGGGGCGCACGTTCATGTGCCAGTCGTCCGCCTCGATCGAGAGCCCGTCGAGGTGGGAGACGCGGCCTTCGCTCGAGTAGCGCTCCTTCAGCTCCTGCAGCTTCAGGGCGACGTCCGCGACCGGCGTGTTGATCTCGCCCGTCAGGAAGTAGGCCGAGCGGAACGGCTCGAGGATCTCGCCGAGCGGCCGCCCGCGCCGCGACACGAGCTCGAGCATGAGCAGGAACGGGATCACGCCCGAGTCCGCCTGCGAGAAGTCGCGGAAGTAGTAGTGCGCGGAGACCTCGCCCGCGAACACGGCGCCGACGTCCCTCATCCGCTGCTTGATGAACGAGTGGCCGACGCGGTTCACGAGCGCGGTGCCGCCCGCGGCCTCGATCGTCTTCGGCACCGCCCACGAGGCGCGGACGTCGTAGATGACCTTGCCGCCCGGTTCGCGCGCGAGCACGGTCTCGGCGAAGAGCGCCGTGACGAAGTCCCCCGGCACGAACTCGCCCTGGTCGTCGACGAAGAAGCAGCGGTCTGCATCCCCGTCGTAGGCGACCCCGAACGCGGCGCCTTCCTCGCGGGTGCGGCTGACGATGAACTCCCGGTTCTCGGGGAGGAGCGGGTTCGGCTCGTGGTTCGGGAACGATCCGTCCGGGTCGAAGTAGCACCTCACGACCTCGACCTGCGGGAGGTGGGCGAGGACGCGCGGCAGCATCGCTCCGGCCATGCCGTTCGCGGCGTCGACCACGACCTTGACCGGGGTGATCGCGGCCACGTCGACGAACCCGAGCACCCGTTCGACGAACGCGTCCCAGACGTCCTCCGTGCTGATCTCGCCTCGCGGGCCATCGCGCCACTCGCCGCGAACTGCACGGTCGCGAACCTCCACGAGGCCCGATTCGCTTCCCACCGGGAGCGCGCCTCGCCGCACGATCTTGAGGCCGGTGTAGCGCCCCGGGTTGTGCGAGGCGGTCACCATGATCCCGCCGTCGAGCCCGAGCTCGCCGGTCGCGAAGTAGACCATCTCGGTCCCGACCATCCCGAGATCGACGACTGCCGTGCCTCCGTCGGCGGCCCCGGAGATCACCGCCTCTGCCATCGACGGCGAGGAGAGCCGCATGTCGCGTCCGACCGCGATCCGTCTCGGCTCGAACTGCTCGGCGAACGCGCGGCCGATCGCGTACGCGCCCTCCTCGTCGAGCTCCGAGGGGTAGAGCGCGCGCACGTCGTACGCCTTGAACGCGGACGGATCGAGCACGCGGCCGATCCTACGGCCTCGAGTAGACCTCCTGCGCCTTCTCCTGCCACGCGTCGAGCCCGGTTCCTTCGAGGAAGCTGCAGCCTCCGCGCTGGAGCTCCTCGGGCATCGAGTCGTAGAAACGCTCCGCGACGACGTGGAGCTCCCGGTCGCCGGCCACGGTCTCGGCGAGGTCCGCGAGCGCGAACCCGACGCCGAGGTGGCGCTCCGGGCCGCCCCCGTCGATGCTGATCTCGATCAGCCCGACATAGGCCGCGCGGATCGCGCGAATCGGTTCGCAGAAGGTGGTCACCGCCTGTGCGAGCTCGGGCGAGACGCGCTCCGCCGGCGTGTCGAGCAGCTGCTGCCGGACCTCCACGATCAGTGGCCCAATCAGAGGTTGGCGGCGATCTTCGCGAGTGAGTTGACGGTCTTCGGAGCGAGCGCGTTCACGAATGTCACGTGGAACTCGTTGCTCCCAAAAGCACCGGCGACGTCTTTCACGTTGCCGGCTGTGGCCACGATGGCTGGAACGGAGAGACCCGGATATGTCTTGACGGTCGCGCCTTTGTTCCCGGCTTTCTCCTCGCGAATGATCTCGTTCAGCGTTCGAGATCTCGAGATCGTGTAGTGCGTGAGGATGATCTCCATGGGCGTTCCACGCTTCGTGAAGATGCACCGGGTTGCGACCGCTGTTGCGCCGCCGGTCGCTGCTGATGCAGGAACCTTCGTGTTCGCATAGACGGTCGTGAACGTCCCTTGACGAAAACCGACGATCGAGTCGACCGCGGCGTTCGCCCTGGCACAGGGGTCGGCTGCGGCGGCAGAGACGAGGCTGGCGCCGGCGGTCTGACCGATCCCGGCGGCGACTGCAGCGATGACTCCCGCGCAAATGAGTGAACGGTTCATGGCGTTCCCTTCCTGATGTACTCCTCGCTCGATCATAGAGGCGAGAACGAACCGGGTGATCTCGGGCAGCTTATTGAAGCGGTCTGCCTGTCCGCCGAGGTGGTTCGTCAGCCGGCCAGGATTGCTCCGATGGCCTCGGTGCTGGGCCCGTCAGGGCTCTCGCTGATGACGGTGGCGGCCCGGTGGAATTGCGCGAGCGCCTCGGCGAGCGGTTCCGCGCGCAACGTGCCGTGGCCGTAGGGAAGGTGCTTCGTCTCGTTCCGGTTCGCGAACTGGATGTCGGAGAAGTGGATGTGGAACGGAGCGCCCGGCTGGAGGACGGCGTCCGCCTTCGCGAGCGCCTCGCGGAAGGGCTCGACGGTCGTGAAGCCCCCGTCCGAGGTCGCGTGCATGTGCGCGAAGTCGAGCACGGGCCGGACCCAGCCGAGCCGTCGCGAGATCTCGA
>DASZLW010000260.1:0-1950 GCA_035552175.1 Gaiellaceae bacterium
CGGTCGGACGATCGCCCTCGTAGGCCAGCAGAAGGGACGCGACATCCAGGAGCGGACGCGCCGCCAGTTCGGCATGCCGTACCCGGAGGGCTACCGCAAGGCGATCCGCGTGTTCGAGCTCGCCGACCGCCTCGGCTACCCCGTCGTCTCGCTCGTGGACACCCCGGGTGCCTACCCCGGAGTGGCCGCCGAGCAGCACGGCCAGGGCGGCATGATCGCGATGTCGCAGACCGCCATGGCCCGGCTGACGGTCCCCGCCGTCGCCTGCGTGATCGGAGAGGGCGGCTCCGGGGGAGCGATCGCGATCGCGCTCGCCGACCGGGTGCTGATGCAGGAGAACGCGATCTACTCGGTCATCTCGCCCGAGGGCTGCGCCGCCATCCTCTGGCGTGACGCCGGCGAGGCGAAGAAGGCCGCGGCGGCGTTCAAGCCCGACGCGGCGCACTGCCTGGAGCTTGGCGTGATCGACGCCATCGTGCCCGAACCTGCGGGCGGCGCCCAGACGGATCACCGCGAGGCCGCCCGTCTGCTGGGGGAGTCTCTGCGGGAGACGCTCGAGGATCTGAGCGACGTGCCCGGCGACGAGCTCCGCCGTCGCCGCAGGGCCAAGTTTCGGTCGCTTGGCGTCTTCGCCTAGCAGGTTTCGGTAGGTTCGGCCGCCTCCTATCCACAGCGTCCACAGGCTTATCCCCTGCGAATGGCATCGCTTGCAAGCGGCATAGACACGGCTCGAGGCCGGTAAAGACCGGCCTCGAGCGCCTTGACCCCCCGCTGGGTGGAGAAGCGCGAAGGTCATCTTTACGCCCCGGCCGGTCCGAAACCTCGCCGTTTCCATGCCTCCTCGAGCGGGGACGAAGCGGCCATGCCGCCTCGCCCGATCTGGAGCGGGAGCATCTCGTTCGGGCTCGTCAGCGTGCCCGTCCGGATGTTCGCCGCCACGCAGTCCCAGGAGCTGCGCTTCCACTTCGTCGACCGGCGCGACCTCATGCCGGTCGGCTACGACAAGGTGCGGAAGGACACCGGCGAGCACGTCGACTCCGAAGACGTCGTCCGCGCCTTCGAGATCGAGAAAGGCCGGTACGTGCCGATCGAGCCCGACGACCTCGACCGGCTCGACGTCGAGCTCGCCCACGCGGTCGACATCTGCGACTTCGTCGCCCTCGAGGAGATCGACCCGATCTACTTCCGCCAGGCCTACTACCTCGTGCCGCAGGAGGGCGCCGAGAAGCCCTTCCGCCTGCTCGGCCGCGCGTTGGACGAGACGGGCCGCGTCGGGATCGCCAAGGTCGTGATCCGCAACAAGCAGCACCTCGCCTGCCTCCGGCCCTTCGGGGGTGTTCTCGTCCTCGAGACGATGTACTACGCCGACGAGGTTCGCGACCCCGCCGAGCTGGCTCCCTCCGAAGCGAAGGCCGAGCTCCGCAAGGCCGAGGTCGACATGGCGAAGACGCTCGTCGAGAACCTCACCGCCGAGTTCGACCCGGCCAAGTACGACGACCGCTACCGGCGCGAGCTGCTCGAGCTCATCCAGGCGAAGGCCGAGGGCCAGCCGCTGCCCGAGCCGGCGGAGCCTCGAGCCGAGGTCGTCGATCTCATGCAGGCGCTGCGCGAGTCGGTCGAGCACACGAAGAGGCGGCGGCGCGCTAGAACAGCGTCGTGACCGACGAGCTCGAGGCGTACCGCCGCAAGCGCGATCCAAAGAAGACCCCGGAGCCGTTCGCCGGCCGCGGTTCGCGCAAGAAGGCCCTGACGTTCGTGGTGCAGCGCCACGACGCGCGGCGGCTGCACTACGACTTCCGCCTCGAGCGGAACGGCGTGCTCGCGTCCTGGGCCGTTCCGAAGGGCGTCCCGCTCGAGCCGGGCGTGCGCGCCCTCGCCGTGCACGTCGAGGATCATCCGCTCGAGTACGGCAGCTTCGAGGGCGAGATCCCGAAAGGCCAGTACGGCGGC
>DASZLW010000261.1:0-7163 GCA_035552175.1 Gaiellaceae bacterium
CCTTGATCGAGCCGAACAGGTCTTCGTAGTACTCGATCCCGAGGTCGGGATGATGGCCGCCCTGCATGAGGACGCCCGTGCCCCCCAGGGCGAGCGTCTCCTCGATCTTCTTGAAGATCACCGGCTTCGGCAGCAGGTGGCCCTCACGCAGATCGCCCGGGCTGCGGTAGAACGCGCAGAAGTCGCAGTCGGTGACGCAGATGTTCGTGTTGTTCAGGTTGCGGTCGACGATGAAGGTGATCCGCCCCGGGTCGACGCGGCGGGCGCGGAGCTCGTTGGCGGCGCGGCCCACTGCGAGCAGGTCGCGCGACTCGAGGAGCTGGAGCGCTTCGGCATCGTCGATCCGCTCGCCCTCGAGGGCCTTGTCGAGGATGGCGGCTGTGGTCACGGGACAGTCGCTCCCGCGGTGACGAACCGCAGCTCGGGCACCTCGTCGAGCTCGCCGACGTCGCGCGCCAGCTCGAGGAACGTGTAGAGGCCGGCACGCTCGCGCGGCCCGAAGCGGTAGCGGAGCTTCTCGAAGTACCGTGCGAGGAACCCGGCCGGGTAGCCGTAGCGGGCTGCCGCCTCGTGCGCGAGCGTCTCGGGCTCGGCCCTGGCGGCGCGGATGGACTCGACGAGGGCCTCCTCGAGCTCGAGCAGACCCGCGTGCGCGGGTAGCGGCACGGCCCAGACGGCGAACACCATCGGCAGCCCGGTGCGCTCGAGCCACATGCGGCCGAGATCGTGGTGCGGCGTCGGATCCTCGAAGGCCGACTTCAGCGCCGCATCGCCGATCAGGAGCTTCCCGTCGGCCTCCTCGCCGAGCGGGACGTGCGTCGCGTGCGGAAGCAGCACCTTCGTGAGGACGACCGAGGTCGCGGACTCCGGCGTGATCGCGACCGTGCGAACCTCGTCGAGCGGCAGGCGCGAGACGAGCTGAATCGAGTCGACGGCCCCCTCCGAGGAGACGCAGAGCCGGGGCAGGAGCAGCAGCGAGTCCGCGTGGCGGGCGTACTCGATCGACGAGATCGGCGCGGTGTCGATCTCACCTGCAATCAGCCGGCGGTTGAGCTCGGTGGGGACGCCCGTGACCTCCTCGTACTCGGCATCGACGCGGTAGAAGACCGGCGCCATGTTCGCGTACGAGATGCGCCCGAGCCGGATCACCGTCGCAACGCCCCTGCGCGGGGGGCCGATTCCGTCAGATCGAGTCCGACCCGACCGAACCCGCCCGGATCGAACGCGTCCAACCGGGCCGAGGCCGGGAGGGACAGGTCTCCGGCGTGGCTGCCAAGCCGGGAACCCCACCTCCCGCCCCTTATGCGATCGAGCCTATCGCGAAAAAGGCGTGGCGTCTCTGGGCGTTTCGGCGTAATTGCGCTGAGGGTCGCGGGGCTCACGCCTCCCACCGCCGCAGCTCGTTGTAGAGCGTGTCGCGCTGGGTCGGGACCCGCCCGGCCGCCTGCACCGTGCGGACGAGCTCGTCGAGCTTCTGCTCGGTGCCCGCGGTCGAGCCGGCGGCGCGGAAGATCTCCTCGCGCACGAGCGTTCCCTGCACGTCGTTCGCGCCGAAGTGGAGCGCGATCTGCGCGACCGGGAGCGTCAGCGAGATCCAGTAGGCCTTGATGTTCGCGATGTTGTCGAGGAGCAGCCGCGACACGGCGAGCATCTTCAGGTCGGCCGCGCCCGTCTGGAACGTGAAGCCGCGCCGCTCGAAGACCGTGTTCTTCGGGTGGAAGGCGAGCGGGATGAAGGCCAGGAAACCGCCGGTCCGGTCCTGCTGCTCGCGGAGCCGCAACAGGTGCTCGACGCGCTCCTCGTAGGTCTCGACGTGCCCGTAGAGGAGCGTGCAGTGCGTCGGGATCCCGAGCCTGTGGGCCATGTCGTGCACGTGGAACCAGATGTCCGGATGCTCCTTGCCGGGCGCGACGAGCCGGCGCACACGGTCGGCGAAGACCTCGGCGCCGCCGCCGGTCAACGCCCGCAGCCCGGCCGCCTGCAGCTCGCGCAGCACCTGCTCGTGCGTGAGCCCAGAGAGCGTCGTCATGTGGTGGATCTCCGAGGCCGTGTAGCACTTGAGGAATACGTCCGGCAGCGCATCGTGGAGCTTCCCGATCGTCTCGACGTAGAAGTCGAAGCCGACGTGCGGGTTCTCGCCGTTCACCATGTGGATCTCCGTGAACTCGGTCTCCTTCGCGACGGCGAGCGCGTCGGCGACGAGCTCGTCGGGGCTCACCGTGTACGCCGCCTCCTGCTTCTGCGTGGCAGCGAAGGCGCAGAACTTGCACTTCACGCGGCAGACGTTCGTCTGGTTCAGGTACAGGTTCTGGACGAAGAACACACGGTCGTCGCCGCCGCGCACGCGCCGCGCCAGGTCGGCGAGCTCGCCGAGCGCGAGCAGGTCGTCCGACTCCATCAGCGTGAGGCCGTCCTCGAGGTCGAGCCGCTCGCCCGCCTCGACCTTGTCGCGGATCAGCTCGAGCGTCCTGTCGACTGCGATCGCCATCGGATTCAGGACACGCGGTCCACGACGGCATAGGTGAGAGCCTCGAGCTCCTCGCGATGCGCGGAGGAGCCGATGCAGGAGCGGGCCTTGGCTGCGTAGTCGAGCGCCGCTTCGCGGGAGCGGGCGAGCGCATCGGTCTGGGCGACGCGCACGAGCGCGCCGTCGAGCGGGCCGCCGGCGAGCGCGCGGCGGACGATGTCGTCCTGCTGCGACGCGAGCAGGAGCGGCATCGTCGGGGTGCCCTCGCGCAGATCGGTGCCGGGAATCTTCCCGGTCTCCTGGGTCTGTCCCGCGCAGTCGAGGATGTCGTCGGCGATCTGGAACGCGATCCCGAGCGCGAGGCCGTAGGCGCCGAGGTCGGGGTCGCCGCCCGAGCCGAGCCTGCAGGCCGCTTCGAAGAGCTTCCCGGTCTTGAGGGCGCACCGGTCGAGGTAGGCGTCGATCGAGGTGTCGGGCCGGCGCGTCTGGCTGCGCTGCATCGCCTCTCCGCGGGCGAGCGCGAGGCATGCGTCGGCGAGGATCGCGACGGCGCCCGAGTCGCCCGTGGCGGCGAGCTCGGCGAACGCGCAGGCGAAGAGGTAGTCGCCGGCCGAGAGCGCGGCGCCGGGGCCGAACACCGACCACGCCGACGGCACTCCGCGGCGCATGCGCGCACCGTCGACGAGGTCGTCGTGGACGAGCGTCGCCATGTGGACGAGCTCCGCGGCGACCCCCGCGGCGAAGGGCGGGTCGTTCTCGCCGTCCGGCGAGGAGAGGAAGCAGAGCAACGGCCGGAGCCGCTTCCCGCCGGCGACGAGCGCCTCGCCCGCGACGGCCGCTGCGAAGCCCGATTGGCGCCCGACGGCCTGCGCCAGCCGCGCCTCGAGCTCGGCCATGTAGGCCGCGAGGCCCGGGGTCGCGTCGACGGCCGCGAGGGTGTTCACGCGGCGGTCCCGGAATGGACGGCGATGATCGAGCCGGCGAGGAGACGGAAGGAAACGTCACCGAAGCCCGCCTCGCGGAGCTCGTCGGCCAGCTGCTCGGCGACGGGGAACCGCGCGACGGACGCCGGCAGGTACGTGTAGGCACGGCCACCCGGGAGCACCCGCCCGAGGAGCGGGACGATCCGGTCGAACCAGAGCGAGAAGAACGGCCGGAGCGGGCCGCGGGCCCGCGTGATCTCGAGGATCGCGAGCCTGCCGCCCGGGCGCAGGACGCGCCGGAGCTCGCGCAGCCCGAGCCCGAGGTCGGAGACGTTCCGCACGCCGAACCCGATCGTGACTGCGTCGAAGGCACTGTCCGCGAAGGGCAGCGCGAGCAGATCGCCCTGGACCCAGTCGACCGCGGAGCTCTTTCGCCGGGCTCGTTCGAGCATCCGCGGCGAGAAGTCGAGGCCCGTCACGGTCGCCGCGCCGGCCCGCAGGTCGGCGAGCGCGAGGTCGCCCGTGCCGCAGGCGGCGTCGAGCACCCTGTCGCCGGCGCGGACCGCCGACGACGCCGCGATCCGGCGCCAGCGGACGTCGAGACCGCCCGTCATCACGCGGTTCATCACGTCGTAGACCGGAGCGATGCGGTCGAACATCGAACGGACGGCGTCGGGCGCGAGCGTCATGCGCCCGCCGGCCCGCGAAGTCCCGGCCCCCGCGACGTGCCCGTATGTCCGACGAACACGCGCATCGAGCCAAGCGTAGCTCCGGGACGGCTACTTGCCGCCCTTGGATGCCTCGAGGAACGTCGCGAGCGCCGTCAGGTTCGCCGTCCCCTGGCTCGCGAAGCTCGGCATCGGACTGCCGGCGTTCACGCACGAAGGGCATTTCAGGTGGGCGATCTGGAAGGAGATGCCCTTCCCCTTCGCGCCCTCGTCCGTCAGGTCCGGCGCCCCGAGGTTGCTCGACCCGGAGCCGTTGTAGGTGTGGCAGTTGGCACAGCCGACCGACGCGAAGAGCCGCGCGCCCTTGAGCGCCTCCTTGTTCGTCGAGTACCCCTCCGACTTCGCCCACTTCGGCACCTGGCCGATCAGCTCGGATCCGAGCGACTCCTTCGCAGTCGCGCCCTTGTAGGTGAGGATCCCCATCGAGATCACGACGAGGATGCTCGCGACGAGCGCGACGGGCCGCCGCAGCGGGTGGCGCTCGGTGCGGATGTCGATGAACGGCATCCCCATCAGCAGGATGAGGAGGATCGTCGGGATCCCGACGGTGCCGAGGAACACCGTGGCAGGCCACTTGAAGACCCTCAGGAGGTAGAACAGGAAGTAGAAGTACCAGTCCGGGCGCGGTACGAAGCTGAACGTGCCCGGATCGGCCGGCTTGTCGTAGAGCTTCCCGAGGAGCCCCGAGGCGGTGTTCGCGTGGTTCCCCGGGACCGACCACTTCCAGATGATCGCGAGGGCGATGATCACGACCACGACGAACAGCGACATGATCGTGTCGTGGAGCATCGCGTACGGGTAGAACGGCTTCCCGCGCTCCTTGACGTCCGTCTTGTACTGGACGAAGCTCCGGCGCCGCTCGGCGAGACGATCGCTAGCCATTCGCCGCTTCCTTTGCGGCAGCCGGGGCCGCGGACGCACCGTTTCGCCCCGAGCCGTTGCCGTTCATCGAGTGCGGCCCGACCGGCCCCTTGCCGGCGGCATCCTTCGACCACGGCGGCGAGGTCACGCCGAGGCGGATCACGAGATAGAGGTGCAGGCCGATCAGGCCCCCGATCGCCACGGGCAGCATCAGCATGTGGATCGCGTAGAAGCGACTCAGGGTGTCCGAGTTGATGTATGTCCCGCCCTGGAGGAACTGCGCGATGAACGGTCCTAAGAACGGGGCCGTTCCGTTCAGGTTGATCCCGACCGTGGTCGCCCAGTACGAGGTCTGATCCCACGGGAGCAGGTAGCCGGTGAAGCCCTCGGCGAGGCCGAGCGCGAGCAGGAGCACGCCGATGATCCAGTTGAGCTCGCGGGGGTACTTGTACGCACCGAAGAGGAACACGCGCCCCATGTGCAGGAACATCAGGATGATGAAGACCGAGGCGCCCCACTTGTGCATCCCGCGCACGAGCCACCCCGCCCAGACGTCGTTCGTGATGTGCTGGATCGACGCGTACGCGGTCGCCTGGCCCGGCTTGTAGTACATCGCGAGCACGACGCCGGTCGTCGCCTGGACGAGGAACGCGGTCAGCGTGGCCGAGCCGAGGGTCTGGAACCAGTTGATGTCGCCGGGGACGTTCCGGAAGAGGAAGTAGCGGACGGCGCCGACGAGCCCGGAGCGCTCTTCGAGCCAGTCGAGCGGGTACATGATCCGCTCCTGGGAGGTCATCTTCTGGCCGGCCATCAGGAGTGCGGGGGCTGGATCGGGTACAGCCAGGACTCGAGCCCCTTGACCGGCTCGCCCGGGAAGGAGTAGGTCGCCTCGTGGATCTTGGCGTCGGCTCCCGTGCCCACGACGTAGGCGACCGAGAACGGCTTGCCGATGTACAGGTGCTGGTTGATGATCGAGAACGAGTAGCGGTCGAGCGCGCGGACGGGCGGCCCGGCGATGCGGTTGCCCTCGGCGTCGTACTGGCCGCCGTGGCAGGGGCAGCCGAAGCCGGACGGCTTGACGGCGATCAGCGTCACGTCCTTGTAGTGGCTCGTCTTGCCGAGCTCGCCGTTCGGCTCCACCGGGCAGCCGAGGTGGGCGCAGTGATTCGAGATGATCGTGAAGCTCGGCTGCTTGCCGAGGAACCCGTTGTTGCGGATGAAGGCCGTTCGCCGCGAGACCTGGCCCTGTTCCGGGTTCGAGAGGAAGGTGGTGATGACGTACTGGCCCTCGGGGAACTCGCTGATCGGGCCGATGTCCTGGTGCTTGACGCCCTGCTTGAGGAGCGAGGGCCCGAGCGCGAACCCGAGCACCGGCACCGTCACGAGACCGCCGATCACCCCGCCGAGACCGAGCGTCGAGGCCTCCAGGAAGATCGACCGCGAGATCTTGTCGTCCGGGCCGACATCGGCAAGCCGGGGTCGAGGCCTCGCCTCGTTCCCGCGCGGCGCCCGCTTCTCCGGCTCGACCTTCGTCGGCGCCTTCGCGAGCGCCGACGTCCGCGTCAGCTCGCGGATCCAGAGAAACGCGAACACGGCGGTGACGAGCCCGCCGACGACGACGATCGAGCGGCCGACGACGAACCCCACGAGCAGCACGACGACGCCGACGGCAAGGCCGACAGGCCACAGGCTCGGGCCGGGGACGTGCGGGTGTTCGCGGCTCGGTTCCAAGTCGCTAGCAACAAATATCACAAGTGGCTGATCCGGTGCCGCGATCAGCCGGGGGCCGAAACTATGCCCGATCCTGCGGGTGCCCGCACGGGGTACCTGCGCTTTCTGCAGGCTCCGCTAAAAACCGTAATCGGCCCAGCGCCGGTCGACGAGCTCGCGAACCTCGGGGCTCATCTCGATCTCGGGCGGCCACTCGCGCGCGCCCTCGTCCGGCCCCTTCGACGTCGCGTCGATCCCGAGCTTTCCGCTCACGAACTGGCGGGTCGTCGAGTGATCGAGGTGGTCCGCCGGCCCGTCGGCGAGGACGACGTCCCGAGCAGGGTCGACGTTCGCACCCGCGTAGAACGCGACCGCCGCGTAGTCGTGCGGGTCGACGTGCGCGTCGACGACGACGATCGCCTTCGTCAGCGAGAGGAGGCCGAGCCCCCAGATCGCGTGCATCACCTTCCGGGC
>DASZLW010000262.1:0-1582 GCA_035552175.1 Gaiellaceae bacterium
TGCAGGTCTCCCCCGTCTCGCGCAGCCCTGCGGGCCCGAGCAGCGAGAGGTGGACCAGACCCGCCAGGGCGAGGAGGGTCTGGTTGGTGGTGATGTTCGAGGTCGCCTTCTCGCGCCTGATGTGCTGTTCGCGTGTCTGCAGGGTGAGGACATAGCCGCGGTCCCCCGCGGCGTCTACCGTCTCGCCGACGATCCGTCCCGGTAACCGCCGGATGTACGGCTCGCGGGCAGCGAGGAAGCCGTAGTGCGGGCCGCCGTAGCTCATCGAGTTGCCGGCGGACTGCCCTTCGCCGATCGCGAGCGCGCAACCGTACTCCCCGGGCGCTTCGAGCACTCCGAGGCTGATCAGGTCGACGTGTGCGATCGGGAGCGCCCCGCTCTCGTTCGCGGCGGCGGCGATCGCGGGCGCGGCCTCCAGGCAGCCGAAGAAGTTCGGGTGCTGGAAGATCACCGCGGCCGCGTCGCGGGCGGCTTCACGGACCCGGTCCGGATCCGTCGCGCCGTTCTCGTGCGGGACCTCGACGATCTCGAGCCCGAACCCGCGCGCGAACGTCTTCACGACCTGACGCACCTGTGGGTTCGTCGCCTCCGTGATCACGACCCTGGTGCGTCCGGTTGCCTGCTTCGCGACGAAGCACGCGTCGGCCGCGACCGTGGTGCCGTCGTACCCGGAGGCGTTCGAGACGTCCATGCCGGTCAACTCGCAGATCGCCGTCTGGTACTCGAAGACCGCCTGCAGGACGCCCTGCGAGAGCTCCGGCTGGTACGGCGTGTACGCCGTCAGGAACTCGCCGCGCTGCAGGACCGCGTCCACCACCGCCGGCACGTAGTGGTCGTAGATCCCGGCGCCGAGGAACGAGACGTCGTCGAGGACGTTCTTCGCGGCGAGCTGCTCGAAGTGGCGGGTCAGCTCGGCCTCGGAGAGCGCCGGCGGAACGTCGAGCGCGCGGTCGAAGCGGACGGCGGCCGGGATGTCACGGAAGAGCTCGTCGATCGACGCGACGCCGATCGCGGCGAGCATCGCCTCGCGGTCCTCGCTCGTGAGCGAGAGAAAGCTCAACGATCCCGCCTGCCCTCGGGGCGGCCCGGCTCCAGGTTGAGGCAGCGCACCTAGGAGAGCGTCTCGCGGTAGTCCGCGGCCGAGAGGAGCGAGCCCGCCTCGTCCGGCGCCGAGAGTCGAACCCGGATCAGCCAGCCGGTTCCGTAAGGATCCTCGTTCACGGTCTCCGGCGCGTCGACGACGGCGGCGTTGACCTCGAGCACCTCGCCCGAGAGCGGCGCGATCAGGTCGGAGACCGCCTTGACCGATTCGACTTCGCCGTAGGAGCCGTCCTTGGTGACGCGGGCGCCGACCGCGGGCGGCTCGTAGTGCACGAGCTCGCCGAGCGCGTCGACCGCGAACCAGGTCACGCCGAGCACCGCCTCGTCCCCGTCGATCCGGGCCCAGTCGTGCTCGCGGTGGTAGAGCAGATCGTCGGGATAGGTCTCGCCGGCGGCCATTTCACTCCTCTCGCTTGTAGATGGGTTTCGTCGTCACGGCGCCGTGGCGGGCGCGCCCGCGCACGTCGACCGTCAGCTCGCT
>DASZLW010000263.1:0-8429 GCA_035552175.1 Gaiellaceae bacterium
CGACGTGCTCGGCGACTATCCCGGCGAGATGCGGATGCTGACCACCGGCCTCGGGACCGAGCAGGTTGCCTTCACCTACCGCCGGATGCCGCAGCACACGGGAGGCAAGGGCTCTTACGGCCACTGCCACAAGACCCAGGAGGAGGTCTACTTCGTGATCAAGGGCCGGCTGCAGTTCAAGCTCGGGGACGAGGTGATCGACGCCGGGCCGGGAACCGCGGTGCGGGTGGCGCCGGAGGTCGTCCGCTCGGTCTGGAACGATGAGCCGGACGAGGCCGAGATCGTGATCGTCTCGACCCGGGTCGACGACGCGCGCGCCGACACCGAGCTGACGCCCGATTTCTGGCCCGAGTAGAGGCCCGATCCAAGAGACGCCGCGTCAGGAATCTGCCGTGCGCAGCCCCGCGTGCCCGGCGCGGGGGCCGAGACCGTGGAACGGCTCCGGGTCTCTGCGGCCCTCGACGCAGTCCACGATGTACTCGGCGAGCGCCGGGCCGTGCTTGAACCCGTGGCCCGAGCCACCGCCCGCGAGCCACCACGAGTCGTGCTCGGGATGGCGGGCAACGAGGAAGTGCGTGTCCGACGTGAGGTCGTACTGGCAGACGCGCGCACCGACGATCGGCGCGTCGGCCAGCGCGGGGAAGCGGCGTGCGGCGTACTCGCGGGCGCGCGCCTCCATTGCAGGGTCGGGGAGCCGCTCGAGGTCGTCTGGGTCGATCTCGGGCCCGGCGACGTCGGGAGCGATCTTCATCCCGAGCCCGTTCAGCTCGCCGTGCCCGTAGAACGGCCCGTCGTAGTCGCAGAAGCCGGGAGTGCCCGCCCACTCGCCGGGAACGCCGAAGAAGAAGACATCCCGTCGTTGGAGCTTCTGCTCGACGAGGTGAGGGAAGAGCTTCGGGAGCCAGGAGCCGCACGCCCAGACGACCGCGTCCGCCTCGGGAGCCTCGTCCGGAGTGACCCGACCGACCTCCACGCGCAGACGCGCGGCCAGTGCACGAGTGGCCACGCGTGCGTTGAGGACTCCGGCACCGGGCTCGAACAACACCGAATGGAGGTCGTCTCCACCGAGCGACGGGTAGAGCTTCAGGGCCTCGCGCGGCGTCAGTCTCTCTACCCGGATCCCGAGCCGTCTCAGCGTCGCCTCGCTCCGTTCGGTGAAATCGCCCGGCCCTGACGAGAACCAGGCGACGCCCACGGGCTCGAACAGCCGCTCACCGCTCCGGCGCTCGAGATCGCGCCAGAGCTCGAGCGAGCGTCGCGCGAGCAGCGAGTGCCACTCGTCATCCCCGTGCGAAAAGCGCAGGAGACGCGTGTCGCCGCCCGAGCCGGAGCGGACGTTTCCCGGCGTGTACTGCTCCACGAGCCGGACGTCCCACCCGCGGCGGGTGAGCTCGCGTGCAGTTGAGGAGCCGAACACCCCAGCGCCGACGACGACTGCTCGCATCGGGCGAGCCTAGCTCGACAGCTCAGGTTGCATAATGCTAGCGTCCGGCTATCGTGGCGACGCTACACGTACGGAGGGTTCCCGACGTCCTTTACGAGCTCCTACGCGAGCGGGCAGCGATCGAGGGACGGTCGATCGGGGCCGAGATCGTGAACGTGCTCGAGCGTGAGTTCGCAGGGCAGCGCCACGCGCCCTGGGCCGCGGCGCTCGGCTCGCGTCGCCGGGGCCGCCGGCCGTTCGAGCGATTCAGCCCGCGGGCGCGGCGGGTGATCGTCGAGGCCCAGGAGGAAGCTCGCGCGCTCGGCAGCCCCGTTCTCGCGACCGAGCATCTGCTCCTGCCGCTCTTCGCCGATCGCTACGCCGTCGCATCATCCGCGCTCGCCGCAGCCGGCCTCGAGGGCGCACGGGTACGCAAGGATCTGCAGGGGCGGGCTGCCGCGCCCGGGCGTGTTCCGGGGCTGGACGAAGGGATGCCTTTCACCCCGGGGGCGAAACAGGCGCTCGAGCTTGCCCTGCGCGAGTCGATCGCCGGCCACTGTCACGCCATCGAGCCATGGCATCTGCTGCTCGGAGTTGCCCGCGAGGGCGAGGGGCTCGGCGCGAAGCTGCTGCGCGATGCCGGCCAGGACGCCGACACACTGAGCCGAACGATCGAGGGAGCGATTCGGGCCGGCGCCGTCGAGTCGGTCGATGAACCGACCGGGTATCGCGTGATCGAGTTGACCGGCGAGGCCGCCGAATGGGAGCAGCAGCTCAACACGCTCGCAGCCGGCGGTTATGCGCTCGTCGAGATCGTCGGAAGTCGGGCGATCTTCAGCCTCGACCGGCCGTGACCGCGTCGATGGCCTCGCGCAGGCCGCGCACGTACTCGCGCAGTGCGGCGGGGCCCTCCTCGGCGACCTGCACCGCACGCGAACCGACGATCACCCCGTCGGCGATCTGCGCCACGGCCGCCGCGTGTTCCGGCGTCGAGATCCCGAACCCCGCGTAGAGCGGCTTGTCGCTCCGGGCTCGGACGCGCTCGACGAGGCCGGCGAGGGCGGGGGAGACGGTCTCGCGGGTGCCGGTCGTCCCGGTCACGGCCACGAGGTAGAGCCAGCCGTCGGTCGCGGCGGCGCAGAGGCGGATCCGCTCGTCGGTCGAGGTGGGCGCGACCAGCTGGATGCGCAGCACGTCGGCGTGCTCCTCGACGGGAAGGTCGACGACGATCGCGCTCGTCGCGCCGGCCGCTCGGGTATCGGTGACGAAGCGCTCGTAGCCGTAGGCCTCGAGGATCGCGGCGTAGGTCATCGGCACGATCGGGACGCCGACGCGTGTTCGGGTGTCCGCGATGCACTCGATGCACTGCGTGGTTCGCATCCCGCGCGAGAGAGCGCGCTCCGAGGCCCGCTGGATCGTCGGGCCCTCGGCGAGCGGATCCGAGAAGGGGATGCCGAGCTCGACGATCGTCGCTCCGCCTTCGACGGCCGCCTCGGCCAGCTCGGGTGTCTCCGGCTCGCAGACGAGGTAGATCACGAGCTCCGTCACGCCGGGAGCGCCTTCGAGCGGGCGATGACTTCTGCGAGATCCTTGTCGCCGCGGCCCGAGAGGCAGACGACGACGAGCTCGGCATCGACGTCGAGTGCGCGGGCCAGGGCGTGCGAGCTCTCGAGCGCGGGGATGATCCCCTCGGTCTCGGCGAGGCGGTGCAGCGCAGCGAGAGCCTCCTCGTCGGAGCAAGGCAGGTATTCCGCGCGACCCGAGTCGCGCAGCGCGGCGTGCTCGGGCCCGACGCCCGGATAGTCGAGACCCGCGGAGATCGAGTGAGCGTCGGCGATCTGGCCGTCGTCGTCCGCGAGCACCGACGATCGCGCGCCGTGGAGGACGGCCGGGCGCCCCGTTCCGAGGCTCGCGGCTCCGGCGGCCTCGACCCCGACGAGCCGGACGCCGGAGTCCCCGATGAACCCGTAGAACGCGCCGATCGCGTTCGATCCGCCCCCCACACAGGCGATCACGGCGTCGGGAAGCCGGCCCTCGGCTGCGAGGATCTGCTCGCGCGCCTCGTCGCCGATCACGCGTTGCAGGTCGCGGACGAGCTCGGGATAAGGAGCGGGCCCGACGCAGGAGCCGATCATGTAGTGGGTCGACTCGACGTTCGTGATCCAGTCGCGGATCGCCTCGCTCGTCGCCTCCTTCAGCGTTTGCGTCCCGAACTCCACCGGATGCACCTCGGCGCCGAGCAGGTGCATCCGCTCGACGTTCGGCGCCTGCCGCCGCATGTCCTCGGCCCCCATGTAGACGACGCAGTCGAGGCCGAACCGCGCGCAGACGGTCGCGGTCGCGACCCCGTGCTGGCCGGCTCCGGTCTCGGCGACGATCCGCTTCTTGCCGAGCCGCGTCGCGAGGACGGCCTGACCGAGCGCGTTGTTCAGCTTGTGCGCGCCCGTGTGGAGGAGGTCCTCGCGCTTCAGATAGAGGCGCCTGCCCGTGTCGAAGCGCGCGGCGAGGGTGAGCGGTGTGGGGCGGCCGGCGTAGGTCGTGCGAAGCTCGTCCAGCTCGTGCCAGAACGAGTCGTCCGCCCGGGCGGCCGCCCATCCGGCGGTGAGCTCGTCGAGGGCGGGGATCAGCGTCTCGGGGACGTACCGGCCGCCGTAGGCGCCGAACGTCTGTGCGTGTTCGCTCGTCGTCATCGGGTGCCTCCTGCCGCGGCCACCCAGGCCCGTACGGCGTCGTGGTCTTTGATTCCGGGCTCGCGCTCGGTCGAGCGGGCCGAGTCGACCGCCCAGGGGTGGACGGCGTCGATCGCCTCACGGACGTTGTCGGCGCCGAGGCCCCCGGCGAGCATCACGCGCCCGGCTTCGGCGCGGGCGCGTTCGAGGTGCGTCGGATCGCCGGCGCCCCACGGCAGGTCGACGACCGTGCCGACGCGCTCGCCCGCCCGCTGCAGCACGGCGTCGCGCGAGCGGTGACCTTCTTCCCGGCCGTAGAACTGGACGAGGTCGGCGCCGGTCTCGTGCTCGTCGCCGACGAAGACGGCGACGCGAAGCACCGTGTCCGGTGCGTCGAGGAGCGCATCGGTGCGGCGGGGGCTTTCTCGAGCGAGGATGAACCCCAGGAGGTCGGCGCCCGCCTCGACTGCGACATCGACGTCGTCCTGCAGCGTGAGGCCGCAGACCTTGACGAGCGGGCGGGAGATCAGCTCGGCGAGCTTCGCGCCGGGGTCCGGCGCGCGCATGAGGGTCGAGCCGACGAGCATCGCGTTCGCGCCGGTGAGCTCTGCGGCGGCGCCCTGTGCCCGTGTGGCGATCGCGGACTCGGCCACCAGGATCCGGTCGCGCGGGCCGCCGGCGAGTAGGCGGAGCTGCGCGGCTCGGTCGAGCTCGAAGGTGGAGAGGTCGCGCGCGTTGACGCCGACGACGGGGGCGCCGAGCACGGTCGCGCGCTCGAGCTCGGCCGCATCGTGGGCTTCGACGAGCGTGTCGAGGCCGAGCACGGTCGCCTCGCGCATCAGCACGGCGCAGGTCGGGTCGTCGAGGTCGCGCAGGATGAGAAGGGCAGCGTCGGCCCCCGCCTCGGCGGCTGTTCGCAGGTGCTCGGGCGTCGAGAAGAAGCCCTTCGCGATCAGGGGCAGCGTGGTGGCTGCGCGGGCGACGCGGAGGTCGTCCCAGGTTCCGCCGAAGCGCTCGTCGACGAGGATGGACATCGCTCGCGCCCCGCCGCGCTCGTAGCTGCGAGCGACCGCTGCCACATCCCCGTCCGGCCGCAGGTCGCCTGCCGACGGCGACCGCCGCTTGAACTCGGCGATCGCACCGAATCCGGGCTGCCCCAGGGCGTCGCTGAACCTCATCCGGCGGCTCCTGTGACACGTTCGTGACGGTGACTGTCCCCGGTCGTTTCGCGGGAGTTGGCTCCACGAAATGCCTCGTGGCAGTTGCCGTGACACTTCTGTGACGGTGACTGTCCCCGGTGATTGCCCGGCGAGGCATGTCTCATTCGGACACCGCTCGTTGGGAGAACTCGATGAGGTCGTCGAGCCGCGCGCCCGCGGCTCCCGAGTCGAGGGTCAAGCGTGCGATCGAGAGCCCTTCGCTCAGGTCTGCGGCGTGGCCTGCCGCCGCGATCGCGCCGGCCGCGTTCAGGAGCACGGCGTTGCGGTGGGCTCCCTCCGTGATCTCCCCCTCGAGCACGTCCCGGAGGGCCCGGGCGTTCGTCTCCGGGTCGGCGCCGCGAAGGCCGCGCGGGTCGCACAGATCGAGACCGAGGTCTTCCGGGTCGAGCTGGTACTCCCTTACCTTGCCGCCCGCGACCTCGCACACGAGGTTCGGGCCTGCCGGTGAGAGCTCGTCGATCCCGCCGGCCCCATGCACGACGAAGGCCCGGCGCGCGTCGAGCCGCACGAGCGCGTCGGCGATCGTCCTCGCGATCTCCGGGGAATAGACGCCGATCACCTGGGCCCGGGCGCCGGCCGGGTTCGTCAGCGGGCCGAGGATGTTGAACACCGTCCGCGCGGCGAGCTCCATCCGGACCGGCCCCGCGTACTTCATCGCCGGATGGTGCACCTGGGCGAACAGGAATCCGAAGCCGAGCTCGTCGATCGATTGCTCGATCAGCTCGGGCGGCATCGAGAGCTCGAACCCGAGCGCCTCGAGCACGTCTGCCGCGCCGGTCGCCGAGGATGCGGCACGGTTGCCGTGCTTCGCCACGCCCGCTCCCGCCGTGGCCGCAAGCAGCGCTGCCGCCGTCGAGATGTTCCAGGTGTTGGCGCCGTCGCCGCCGGTCCCGGCCGTGTCGACGAGATCCGTCCGCTTGGGGCAGACCGGGAGCACGTGCTCCCGCATCGCCTCTGCGCAGCCGGCGATCTCCTCGGCAGTCTCGCCCTTCAGTCGCAGCGCGACGAGGAAGCCTCCGATCTGGGCCGGCGTCGCCTCGCCGGCCATGATCGTGTTCATCACGCCGCGCGCCTCCTCCTGCGTCAGGTCGCGGCCGTCGAGGAGCCGGGCGAGAGCTGCCTGGATCACCGGCTCTCCAGGAAGTTCTTGCCGAGCGCGGGCCCGAGCGGGGTGAGCACCGACTCGGGATGGAACTGCACCCCGTCGACGCGAAGCTCGCGATGGCGGACGGCCATCACCTCGCCGTCGGCAGCCGTCGCCGAGACCTCGAGGCAGTCCGGGACGGATCTTGCCGCGAGGGAGTGGTAGCGTCCGGCCTCGAACCCGTCGGGCACGTTCTCGAAGAGGCCGCGGCCGTCGTGGCTGACCGGGGTCGCCTTCCCGTGGACGAGTGCCTGCGCCTGTCCGATCGTCCCGCCGAACACCGACACGATCGCCTGATGCCCGAGGCATACGCCGAGCACGGGCACGCTGCCGGCGAGCGCGCGAACCGCCGCCTCCGAGACGCCGGCATTCTCGGGCCGCCCGGGACCGGGGGAGATCACGAGGTGCGATGGAGCGAGCCGTTCGATCTCCGAGACGTCGATCTCGTCGTTTCGCCGCACCATCACCTCCGTCCCGAGCTCACCGAACAGGTGCGCCAGGTTGTACGTGAACGAGTCGTAGTTGTCGATCAGGAGCAGCATCAGCCCGTTGCCCCGGCCTCGGCGAGATCGATCGCACGCTCGATCGCGGCCAGCTTGTTCAGGCACTCCTGGTGCTCCTCGGTCGGGTCGGAGTCGACGACGAGGCCGCCGCCCGCCTGGAGGTGGGCGACACCGTCGTGGAGGAGCACCGTCCGCAGCGCGATGCACGTATCGAGCCCGACCCCGGGGATGTGGTAGCCGACGACGCCGGCGTAGAACCCGCGCCGGTACCGCTCGAGCTCGGAGATGATCTGCATGGCGCGCACCTTGGGTGCCCCGGACACGGTGCCTGCCGGAAACGTCGCGCGAAGAAGGTCCCAGGGACCGACGCCGTCCCGGATCTCACCCGCGACCTCGGACACGAGGTGTGTCACGTGCGAGAACCGCTCGACCTGGAGGAACCGCTCGACCTGCACGGTGCCCGGCCGGCAGACGCGCGAGAGGTCGTTGCGGCCGAGATCGACGAGCATGATGTGCTCGGCCCGATCCTTCTCGGAGGCGAGCAGGCGCTCGGCATCGCCGTCACCGGCGGCGGTCGTCCCGGCGATCGGGTTCAGGCTCGCGCGCGTGCCCTCGAGCTTCACGTGCGTCTCGGGCGACGAGCCGACGAGCGCGTACTCGCCGAGCTCGAGCAGGAAGAGGTAGGGCGACGGGTTGATCCGCCGCAGCGACCTATATACGGCGAGAGCCGACGCCGAGGTCGGGCGCTCGGCCCGCTGCGAGAGGACGATCTGGAACGCATCGCCCGCCCGGATGTACTCCTGGCAGCGCCGCACGCCTGCCTCGTGGGTGGCCTGGTCGGGGAAGCGCACGAGCGGCCCCGACGGGCGGCCCGTGTCCGCTGCCGGCGGCTCGGCCGGGGCCTCGAGCAGCGCGCGCACCTGCTCGGGATCGCCCCGGAGCACCTCCGACACACCCGCGACGTGATCGAACCGCAGGAGACATTCCGCGACGACGAATCGGCTCGGCGGAAGCCCCGACCCGGAGTCCGGAAGTGGCACCGTCGGCTCGAGCTCCGCGATCCAGTCGTATCCGACGTGCCCGACGACGGGCTCGCCGGAGCGCTCCGCTTCGCGCGCGTCGATCAGCCGGCTGCCGAACCCGACGAGCGAGTAGCGCCCGAGCCTCCCCTGGTCGACGGACTCGAGCAGGAAGCTCGCGGTTCCCGCGTCGCGCAGGCGGATGTAGGCCCCGAGCGGGGTGATGAGGTCGGTGTCGAGAACGGTCGTCATGGCAAAGAAAAAGACCCGTCAAGGGTCTTCGGAAGTGCGGGTTCGGGTTGGCGCGATCCGATCAGACGCACGCTCCCGCCCCGCTCGCGCGCCAGGCCCACCAGCTCGTCTGCAGGGAGGGAGTCACCGCCACCACGATAGGCGCTGCTGATTCAATCCGCAAGCCGTGCCGATCCCGGACCTTCTGCGCGACCTCCTC
>DASZLW010000264.1:0-10832 GCA_035552175.1 Gaiellaceae bacterium
CGCTTCGTCTCGGGGCGGGTGATCCCGCTGCGCCTCGTCGGCGAGGGAACGCCCGTCTATGACCCGTCGGGCGATGCGATCTCGTTCATCCGGACGCTCTCCGACGAGGATTTCAGCGGGCCGAAGCTCGAGTTCGCGACCGACGGGACGATCACGCCGCCGTAGCCGCGGGCTCGAGCCCGGCTTCGGCGAGCGGCCTTCGCGCCCAGGCGAAGCCGCGGTCGTTCCAGTCGAGAGGCGCCAGCGCGACACCCTGACCGGAGGAGTGGATCAGCCAGCCGTTGCCGATGTAGATCGCGGCGTGATCGAGCGTCTTCGGCGTCGACCGGGGCCCTGTGCCGAAGAAGAGGACGTCGCCGGGCTCGAGGTCGGCGCGGTGGATCCGCTCCTTTCGCGGCACCTCGAAGGCCATGTCGGCGGCAGTGCGGCCCTGGAAGACGTTCGCGAGCGCGGGCGCGCCGGGGTAGGCCTGCAGCTTGAAGACACGCCAGACGAACCCGGAGCAGTCGAAGCCGTGGTCCGTCTGCTCGTTCTCGCCGCCCCACACGTACGGGTAGCCGATGAACGACACTGCCGTCTGGATCACGCGGCGCTGCCACGCGTCGAGCGCCGGGAGGGCGAACGTCGCGGCCAGTTGCTTCACGTACTGCACGCCGTCGCCGTTCTCGGCCGTCGCGAGCGGCGACGGCGAGCGTGCAGGATCGAGCCCACCCTGCCCACGGGCCGCCGTCCCCTCCGTGCCGAGCGAGAGGACGCGGGCGGCCGAGAAGGCGGCATCCGCGCGGGTCGCGGTCTGCTGAGGCTGGAGCTCGAACGCGTCGTCTGCGACCGGAAGGTCGGTGCGGAGGCCGAGGAGGCGCGCGACGACCTCGGTTCCGAACCGAGCCGGGGGCCTCAAGCCCGCGTGGTTCGCGCCCCGGTAGAACTCGTACGCGGCGCCGCGAAGCCCGAGTGCGTCGACGATCGACGCGTCGAGTTGCGCGATCGTGACCGGGACCGCCGGGTCGGCCGGCTTCGAGGTCGGGGAGCCGAGCTTCGTGAGCGCACCGGCGAGTGTGCCCTGGGTGAGCGGGTCGGCCGGGCGGAAGGTCGCGGGCGAGCCCTTGAAGATCTTCTCGCGCGTGACCACCGAGATCGCGCCCTTCGCCCACGCCTCGTGGTCCGTTTTCGCGGAGGCGGCGAGCGCAGGGAGGGGTGCCGCGAGGAGCGCGACGGAGCCGAGCAGGACGGTGAGCCTCACCCTTGCCAGATCGGCTCGGGCTCCGCCCGACTTTACGAACATCATCCTCGTCGACTCACCGATCGAGCGATCTTTCGCGCGCAAGGATCGCGGCCGCTCAGCGCAGCGCGTCTCGTCCAACGGGCTCGGGCCTACACGATGTCCGGGACGAGGCCCTCGCCGTGGAGGAGCTCCTTCGCCTCCTCGAGCGAAAGATCGGCCGGAGGGATGACGGCATCGGACGCGCCGAGGTAGTCGTCGGCGAGCCGCTCGCCGTTGTCGCGGACGGCTGCGGCGAGCGCTTCGAGCGACGCATGGAGCGCGGTCTGGTCGCCTGCCTCCACCGCCCGTGCGGTCGCTGCGTCGAGCTCGTTCAGCCGGCCCGTCAGCGAGTCGTCGACCTGCCACTGGCCCTCGCCCATCACGCGGACGATCACTGCCCGGCCTCGATCGCCGGCGCCTCGGGCGCGGCCGGGTCGGCGGGGGTCTCGGGTGCTGCGCCGACGGCCGGCGTCGCGGTGCCCTGGCCGAGCTCGGCCTTCATCTTCGCGAGCTCGTCGTCGACCTGGTTTCCCTGCGAGACCTGGGCGAGTTGCCGGTCGAGGTCGTCACCCTGCGCGGTGAAGTCCTCGAGCGCGCCGGAGGTCGTCAGCTCGTCCATCGCCGACGCTCGAGCCTGCATCTGCTCCGTCTTGTCCTGGGCGCGCTGGATCGCGAGCCCGACATCGGCCATGTGCTCGCCGATCCCGGTCGCGGCCTCGCCGATCTTGACCTGCGCCTCGGCGGCCGAGTACTGCGCCTTGATCACCTCTTTCTGCGAGCGGAAGGCCTCGATCTTCGTCTGCAGCGCCTGCGCGCCCGCGACGAGCTTCGCCTGCTGATCCGCGAGCTGCGTCTCCTGCGTCTTGATCCCGTCGATCTGCCCCTGGAGTGCGGCCTTGCGCGAGAGAGCCTCGCGCGCCAGATCCTCGCGGCCGGCGGCGAGCGCCTGCCGCGCCTGATCGTCGAGCTTCGAGAGCTGCTGCCCGAGCGAGGAGTCCTCGAGCTCGAGCCGCTTCTTCGCGGTCGTGACGTCTGCGATCCCGCGCTTGACGTTCTGCAGCTGCTGCAGCTGCTGCTCGTAGGAGTAGTCGAGGGTCTCGCCGGGATCCTCGGCCCGGTCGAGGAGCTTGGAGAACTTCGCTTTCGCAATGATCGACGTGCGACTCATCAGACCGCCCATGGAACCTCCTGAAGATGCTTGGTCCGCAAGCGTACTCCCGCCCGGCGCCGCGAGAAAGTGGTTCGCCGAACTTTGCAGCTCGCAGCACGAGGAGAGAGGGTGACGACGCCTTGCATCCGCTTTACCTTCGGGAGACGAGCGCCTAACCGAGCGCGTGAATGCTCTACGGCAGAGGTTGCATTCTTTCCCACGTTCACATCGGAGGCGATCATGCGCAAACTGACATTTCTCCTCGCCGTCGGCATTCTGTTCGGCGCAGTTTCACTGCCGGCATTCGCCGACGGCACCCCCGTGACCCCCACGCCCGCAAACGCGGCTCCCGCGAACGTCGCCGGCCAGCAGCTGCACTGGTTCGCCGGAACCGCCACGGCGATCGGAAGCTCCTCCCTCACCGTCGGCGTTCTCTGGACGGGCCCGAACGACGGCTCCCTGAACGGGCAGTCCCTGAACGTCGCGGTCACCGACCATACGCGCATCAACGGCCCGCGCCACCACCCGATCGCGCTCGCGGACATCCAGACCGGCGATCTCGTCGCCGTCCGTGCCGCGGGCGACACCACTTCCGGCTTCACAGCCGCGAAGGTCCGCGTCTTCTGCAACTGCCACTGGGTCGGTGGCACGATCGCCTCGGTCACACCCGGCGCGTCCGCGGGCACCGGCAGCATCGGCGTCGCGGTTGCGCGGACGGGCCCCTACGACACGGTGCTCGACCACGCGCTGATCACGATCCAGGTCGACGCGAGCACGGTGTATCTGCGCGGCCCGCACCATGCGCGGCTCGGCTTCTCCGACCTGAAGATCGGCGAGGGGGTCGGAGTCGTCTTCTCCGCCGACGGCTTCTTCAAGGCGCCCGGGTTCGATCCGACGAAGGCGACCTTCACCGCGGCGCGCGTCCACGTCTGGCCCCGGCGTGAGGTGCCGCCGCCTTCGACGGACGCCGGCGCCGCGGCCGGAACCTCCGCAACCTGAGACGAAGCTGCGCATCGGCCCGAACGATGGGGCGCCTCCGGGCGCCCCATCGCGTTCCGGAGCGCCGGCGAGATCGGAAGGCGGCACGGACCGTCAGCGAACCCGTGGTGGGCGCGCGCGGCGCGGTCGTCGAAGACCCGCGTCATCCGGATGAGAAGCGCGTTCGGGATCAGCCGGAGGCGGAACGCCTCGCCTGCCGCGGTGATCGTCACCGAGGTCGCCCGAGACCCGAGATCGAGGCCGGTGAGCGCCTCGGCCGGGGTGTCGGAAGAGGACCAAACACAGCGAGGGCTAATCGTCCCTCCCTGTCTGCCCGGGCTCGAGCCGGTTCTGCGCTGAAACCCGAATCGGTGCTGAAGAGGAGCCGGCCTCACCCTTTCGGGGTGGAGCGGATCGTGCAAAGCGGGGAGGAGATCACGCGGAAAAGAGGATCGACACCAGACTGTGAACGGACGACATGGATCGGGTCTCCCCTTTCCCCTTGACCGCGGAGGTCGTTCCCCCGATGGCTGTCACCGTCGCAGAATCAATGCAGGAGCCCCTCGCCGCACCGACGGTTCCTTTCAGTCTCGTTACCGTCACCAAGTCACCGAGCGAGAATCGGCGCCTCACCGGCCCCGAGGCCGAGTCACTCTGGCGCGGCTGGAAGCTCGCCGGCGATCTCCGCTCCCGCGATCGCCTCGTGCTCGCTTACACGCCGATGGTCAAGTACCTCGCTTCCCGTAAGGCACGCGAGCTGCCGGCTCACTGCGACCTCGGCGACCTCGTCTCGTGTGGCCTGCTCGCGATCCTCGAAGCAGTCGACCGCTTCGATCCCGCGAAGGGCGCGACGTTCGAGCAGTACGCATGGACTCGCGTCGCCGGTTCGATCGTCGACGAGCTCCGCCGCCAGGATCGCGTCTCGCGCTCCTCGCGGAGCCTCGCCCGCTCGATCGAGCGCACGCAGGACAAGTGGCTCGTCCGCACCGGTCGGCAGGCCAACGAGAAGGAGCTCGCCGAGGAGCTGAAGATCGGCATCACCGAGCTTCGCGCACGCACGAGCGAGATCGATCGTGCGCACGTCGTCTCGCTGAACGCTCCGGCCGGCGACGAGCAGGGCCGCGAGATCGGCGAGACGATCGGCGCCGCCCCCGGCCCGGGCGATCCGGACCGCGCGCTCCTCAATCGCGAGAAGACCGCCGTCTTCAAGCAGGCGATCGCGACGCTGACCGATCGCGAGCGCGGCGTACTCACCATGGTCTACGTCCAGGGCATGCAGGGCGCGGAGATCGGCCGCCACCTCGGCGTCACCGAGTCGCGCGTGTCGCAGATCCTCGCCTCGGCGCGCACGAAGCTCCGCACCGAGCTGACCGAGTACGACGAGTCGTAGCGAGTCCCGGTAGGGAGTTCCTCGGAGCTCCGCCCCGGGGAGACGAGGTTTCATCGAGCACGGGCCCCGCCCGTGCTCGTTCGTCAGGAAGTCGCAGCCTGCTCGGCCGGAACGGCGTCGATGCTCCTCGAGAGCAGCGGGACGAAGACGTGCGCGAGCGGCCCGATCGAGAGCATGTAGATCACCGTGACGACGCCGACGCTGCCGCCGAGCAGCCAGCCGATCGCGAGCACGGCAAGCTCGAGCGATGTTCGCACGAGCCGGAGCGACCGGCCGGTACGGCGGGCGATCCCGGTCATGAGGCCGTCGCGTGGGCCGGGGCCCAGGCCGGCGCCGATGTAGAGCCCGGTCGCGACACCGCTGAGGACGATCCCGCTCAGGCAGCACGCCCAGCGCAGCACCTCGCCGTGGATCGACGGGGCGAGCCGGAGCACGACGTCGATCGACCCGCCGATCACGAACGCGTTCGAGATCGTCCCCCACCCCGGCCGGTCTGCGAGCGGGATCCAGAGCACGAGGACGCAGAGCCCGACGAAGATCGACCAGGTCCCGATCGCGATCCCGGTCTGGCGCGCGAGCCCCTGGTGGAGGACGTCCCAGGGAACGAGCCCATGCCGCCCGAGCACGAGCAGCGAGGAGCTGATCCCGTAGGCGACGAGCCCGGCGTAGAGCTGGCCGAACCGACCCCAGAGCCGATCGCGTGGAATGACGAGCACGACCCGGCCGACCTTCCGGCGAAGAGAGTTCACTGTGGCCGAGTCTGCCGAAGTTGGATCGCCGCCCGTAGCAGCGTCTGCAGGCCGAAAGCTCTTGTGCTGCAACTCGGGAACGGGTCGCGACTTTGTCACTTGCGCCACAAAGTGCTTTCTCGGCGACAGGGCGAGTGGTCAGCTGGGCGCGAAGCAGCGATCGTGCACCTCTCGCAGAGCGCACGTGCCAGACGGGGCACGGCACTGCGCACAGCCGTTCTCGGGCGAGATGATCTTCGTGACGCCGTGACCGAAATCCTCGTCGATCGCGATCACTCGCCGCGGCGATGCGTCGGACGTTCGTGGAGGTCGCTCTCGGAGAGGCACTTTCGGGTGAAGAAACGGACGGATCATCCGATGACGGGGCAAAGGCCCGCAGAGCCGGCGGCCTCTATTCGATACCAAGGAAGGGATCGGAAGCCATGGACCCGCTTATGCCTGGCGGCGACGCGCAAGTCACGAGCATCACGACAGCCTTGTCGGCAGCGGCCGCCACGCCGGCGCTGTCCGCCGCCACTCCTGGCAACAGCGACGATTTCCCGGTCCATCCTCCGGCGGAGGTGCTCGACGCGCTCGACCGGGCGGCACGTGTGCTGGGCGACCTCGACCGCAAGAACGTCAGCATCACCCTCGATCACGACACCGGCAGCCAGCAGGTACGGGTGACGCTGCACGAGGCGAACGGGCCCACACGCGTCCTCAGCGGCACGAGCCTGCTGAACCTACTGGACGGAGCGCTCTCCGAGATCGAGACGAGCTCTGTTCCTGATCCTCGTCAACCTGGTCCACGACAGCGCTGAACGGGGACCCCCGACTCGACGGGCAGCGGCTCGACGTTCCGGTATGCGCCCGTTCGTCCCTCTACGGCGCCCCTCGATCGCGGGATTCCGCCAAAAATTCGCTCCCCCGTCAGGGGGATTGCCGCCACTCCGGAGCACACTAGATTGTGGGCCCGTGGCAGCCCGGACCACTCCTGTGCCGTCTCTGACCTGCGTCGTCGCAGACGATCATCCTGCGATCGTCGACTCGCTGGGTCTGCTCCTCGGCGAGGCGGGCGGGATCGAGGTCGTCGCAACCGCCGCCGACGGCGAGGAGGCGGTCGCCCGCATCCTCGAGCTGCGGCCGGACGTCGCGATCGTCGATGCGGAGATGCCCGACCTGAACGGCATCGAGGTGACGCTCCGCCTCTCCGAGGGCGCCGCGCCGAGCGCCGTCGTCATCTACTCGGAACGCACCGACGCGGCCTTCGCCAGGCAGGCGCTCGGCGCCGGAGCGAAGGGGTTCGTCCTCAAGGCGGCCCCGCTCGCCGACCTGGTTCGGGCGGTGCGGACGGTCGGTGCCGGGGGGACGTCGATCGATGCCGACCTCGCTCCTGCCGGCCCGAAGGACGAGACGGCGGTGTCGCTCACCCGCCGCGAGTGCGAGGTGCTCGGGCTCCTCGCCGACGGGATGCGCAACGAAGAGGCCGCCGAGCGGCTCGCGATCTCGTCGCTCACCGTCACGACGCATGTCAAGCACGCGATGGAGAAGCTCGATGCCTCCTCGCGGAGCGAAGCGGTGGCGACGGCGCTTCGCCTCTCGCTGATCGTCTGAGTCGGCGCGGCCGATGAAGCTGATAGGTGGAGGAGGAGCGTCCGGGGTGGCGAAGAACCGTCCCTCCGAGCTGATGAACACGACGCCCCCGCCACCTGTCACCTGCCTGCTCGTCGACGACCACCCGGCGCTCCTCGACGCGCTGACGCGGGCGTTGACCGACGCCGGGGTGCGGGTCGTCGGGGCAGCGATGTCGGCGGCCGCCGGTCTCGCGCTGCTTCCGCGCCGGCCGGATGTCGTCCTGCTCGACATGCGTCTCCCGGACATGACCGGAATTGAGCTCGCGCAGGCGATCGCCGCGTCCGGGACACCTGCCAAGACACTGCTCTACTCCGGCCATGTCGATCCCCGGGTCGCCGGTCAGGTGCTCGCGGCCGGGATGAACGGGCTGATCGCGAAGGGCTCGCCGCTCTCCGAGGTCGTCAGAGCCGTCCGCGCGGTCGCTGCCGGGGGCAGCTACGTCGACCCGCTGCTCGGTGCCGCGCTGGCACGCGGCGCAGCGGATCCGCTGAGCCTCAGCGAGCGTGACGAGGCGCTCCTCGGGCACATCTCGCGCGGGCTGACCGACGAGCGGATCGGCGAGGAGCTCCACCTCTCGCCCGAGACGATCCGCGCGAACGTCCGGCGCGTCGTGCAGACGATGGGCGCGAAGAACCGGACACACGCCGTCGCGCTCGCGCTCCGCACCGGGCAGCTCAGGTAACGGGCGGCCCAGGTATTCGGGCAGCTCAGGTACTCGGGCAGCTCAGGTACTCGGGCAGCCCAGGTACTCGGGCTCCGTCACGAGCCTGCGGCGTCGTTTCTCAGACGGCTCCCAGATGGGCGGCGACCGCCTCCGAGATACAGGCGGCGGTCTCGGCGAAGGCACGCCTCGGCCCGAACAGCTCGACGAGCGAAATTGCGGGCACCGGACAGTCGACGCTCTCGATCTCCCCGGCGACGACGAGCGCCGGGATCCCCGCCTCGGCGGACGCGGCGAGGATGCCGCCGACGACCTTGCCGTCGAACGACGTCGCATCGAGCTTGCCCTCGCCGGTGACGACGATTGCGGCGCCGCGCAGCGCGGATCCGAGCCCGACGCGAGAGGCGACGAGGTCGAAGCCCGGCACGAGAGTCGCCCCGAGTGCGGCGAGCCCGCCGGCGAGCCCACCTGCCGCACCCGCTCCGGGCAGCGTGGTGACATCGATGCCGAACGTGTCGCGGTAGCTCGCGGCGAGCTCGGCCAGACGCCGCTCGAGCTCCGTGACATCCGCAACCGACGCTCCCTTCTGCGGGCCGAACACCGATGCGGCGTCGAGGAACGGCGTGCGGACGTCGCACGCGACCTCGACGGGCACCCGGAAGGGCCGTCGACCGAGGGCGTCGAGCGCGCCGAGCCCACCGTCGGTGCTCGCCGAGCCGCCTACCGCCACGACGACGCGGTTCGCTCCGGCCGCGAGTGCAGCGGCGATGAGCTCGCCGGTGCCGGAGGTGGAGGCACCCACGGGATCGTTCCCCGCCGGCCCACCGGCGAGGCTCAACCCCGACGCCTGCGCCGTCTCGATCACGGCGATGCCGTCCGCGAGTCTCCAGGACGCATCGACCGGCGATCCGAGGGGGCCGCGGACGCGCGTGCTCCGGTTCGCACCGCCGAGCGCGTCGAGCGTGCCTTCGCCGCCGTCGGCGAGCGGTAGCTCGATCGCGGCCCGGCCGGCGAGCGCGAACCCTGCTGCGATCGCGCGCGCAACCCCGCGCGCGTCGAGAGAGCCGCGGAACTTGTCCGGAGCCGCGAGCCCGACCGCCGCTTCGACCACGCGCGTCAGGCCGCGAGGAGCGCCGGCCCGTCGGACACGGCACCGTCCTGGCTCCACGGCCCGGCCTCGTCGGAGTACGCCGGGCTCGACTTCCCGTCGGGTGCCGGGTAGCCCGGCTCGTGGCTCTGGTACTCCTCTGACACGTCTCTTCCCTTTCGCCAGGCCGGCTGCCGGCTCCCGAGAACTGCCTGCCCGGCCCGATAACGTAGTTCCGCCGGTTGAGGAACTCAAGGAGCGGTGAGATGGAGGATCGCGCAACGGAGAACACGCCGCGGATCGAGCCCGCGCCGGTCGTCGCCGTCGCGCGCCCCGCCGACCGCGACGCAATGTGGTTCTCGCCCGTCTTCGTCCTCGCACCGGCGCGGTCGAACTCATCGGTCGTCACGGCGATGCTCGGCGAGCATCCGTCGCTCTGCGTCTTTCCCGAGCTCGCCCTCTTCCGGAAGGAGACGGTCGACGATTTGCTCACCGATCCTCCGGGGTGGAAGGGCCCGGCGACGCGGCTGCGCCTCGCGGGCGTCTTCCGCTCACTCGCCGAGCACGCCGGCGGGCAGACGCCGGAAGCCGTCGCCGCGGCCGAGCGCTGGGTCGAGGCGCGCCGCTCGTGGCACGTCGGCGATCTGCTCGACCATCTGCTCGACCTCGCCGCACCCCGGATCGGGCTCGAGAAGTCGCCCGAGAACTCGAGCCGCGAGGAGTACCTCGTCCGGCTCGATGCGACCTACCCGCGTGCCCGCTTCCTGCACCTCACGCGGCACCCGCTGCCGAGCGTCGTCTCGATGCACAAGGTGTGGTCGGACAAGGGCTACTGGAAGATCGAGCCCGAGCTCTTCTACAACTTCTGCGTCGGTGTCTGGTACTACCAGCAGGCCCGCATCGACCGGTTCGCGGCGACCTTGCCGCCCGACCGCGTGCTCCGCGTCCGCTCCGAGGACATCCTCAACGAGCCGGAGGCGACGCTGCCGCTCTTCTGCAGCTGGCTCGGGATCGACGCCGGGCTCGACGCGATCGGCGCGATGATCCATCCGGAGCGCTCGCCGTACGCGCACACCGGCCCGAAAGGCGCGCTCGGCGGGTGGGACACCGGGTTCATGAACGATCCGGTGCTGCGAAGGGCGGAGATCCCGGAGACGCTCGAGCTGCCCTCCGAGTGGATCGTCGACCCGTGGCTCAAGCTCGCGACGATGAACCTGGCCGCCCGCCTCGGGTACTAGCTCGATCAGTTCGATGCGACACGGTTAGTCTTGGTTCGTGGCGTATGGCGACGTGCCGAGCGAACGCGCCGTTCTCGAGCGACGGATCGTCGAGCGGGCGCTCGCCGAGCCGGAGTTCCGCGCCCGGCTGCTCGAGAACCCGCGCCTCGCGGTCTCGGAGGAGCTCGGCTTCGAGCTGCCCGACGGGCTCGAGATCGACGTCGTCGAGGAGCGGCCCGACCGTCTTGCGATCGTCCTTCCGGTCGACCTCTCCGGCATCGGATACGACGGCGTGTGGGCGATGACCGGCGTCCGGCCGGCAAGGCCTTCCGCGGCACGCGAGCAGGACTGAGCGCCCCGATCGGGCGCCGTATCGACCGCCGGGAGCAGATCCACGCGAGGGCGGCGGCACAAGGCACCCCGGCGGCGCCCCTCCGGACGAAGGTGCGGAAATCACGGTTGTCGGCACGAAATCGCCTACGATCGAGGCGATGCCTGTCTGGCTCGTATGGATCGTGTTCGCGATCCTGCTCGCGATCGGGGAGATCGCGACTCCGGGGCTGTTCTTCCTCGGGCCGGTGGCGATCGCCGCCGCAGCCGCGGCGATCGCGTCGGGGCTCGGGGGCGGCTGGGTGGCCGACATCGTCGTCTTCGCCGCCGGGTCGGCCGCGACGCTCGGCATCCTGCGGCCGATCGCCCGGCGCCATCTCTCGATGCCGCCCGAG
>DASZLW010000265.1:0-7529 GCA_035552175.1 Gaiellaceae bacterium
GAGGAGCTCTACTACTACTGGCGCGGCGAGCTGCTCGTCGTGATGCCGAACGGCTACGGGCTCTACAAGGCGAAGAACCTCCCGGCGGCCGACAAGGCGCTCGTCGCGCGCCTGCCGAAGCTCCACACGACGAACTGCACCTCGCTCGTCCTCGCGGCCGAACACGTGGTGCGCCTGCTCGCGGCGCGCCACGGGATCACGCTCTCGGATTCCTCGGGCTCGTCCGGTTCGTCGTCGACGAGCGACCGGCTGATCATCGGCGGCGCCGTACTCGTCGCGCTGCTGCTCGCGCTCGGCGGCCGGTTCGCCTGGCGCCGACGCCGCGCGACCGGCTGATCCGGCCCGCGGTCCGCGTCGCCGACGGCGCCGCGCCCGGCCGGGCACGATATCCACATGAACCCGGAGCGTCCGATCGGCCGGCGCACCCTGCGGCTCTCGCTCGGGCCGAGCCGCGCGGGCTTCTCCAAGCAGATGCGGAGGAGCCTCGCGCTGATGCTCGCGGCCCTCGTCGTCGTGGCTCTCGTCGTGGGGGCAGTCCTCGTGGGGAGCAAGGGCCACTCGCCGATCCGCACGGTGGTGATTCCCGCGGCGGACCGGAACGCGTCACCCTCGCTGCTCCGGTCAGCCGAGGCGATCGGGTTCGAGCCGGTCGGCGAGCCCGGCGCGGGCGAGGTCGAGAGCCGTCCGCTCTCCGAGGTGCCGCCGTCCGAGCCCGGGCTGCTCGCGCCGGGCACGAAGGCGCCCGCGTTCTCGCTCAGCACGCCGCCGGGGGCGAAGGTCACCCTCGCCTCGCTCCGCGGCAAGGTCGTGCTGCTCGAGTTCTTCGCGACCTGGTGCCCCCACTGCGCCTCGGAGGCGCCGCACCTGAAGTCCCTGTTCGCCTCGCTCCCGCACTCGCGCTACGCATTCGTCGCGGTGAACGGCGACAGCGAGACGGCTCCGAGCGTGCTCGCATACCACATCTACTTCGGCTTCCCGTTCCCGGCGGTGCTCGACCCGGGCGGCAAGGCGGGGAGCTTCCACCACCACGGCTCGCGCGGCACGGTGTCGCTGGCCTACAGGGTGCCGAGCTACCCCACGTTCTACGTGCTCGACGCGAAGGGCGGGGTCGCGTGGGCCGTCACCGGCGAGCAGCCGGACGGGGTGCTGTCGGCGGCGCTCCACCGCGCGGCGACGCGCGCCTGATCGCCGCCCGCGCCGATCAGGGGTGCGGCGCCGCTACCGTGGGGTGATGCCCGGGGGACGGAGTGGCGGCTTCACGCCGCGTGAGAAGGTCGAGCGGCCGAGCGACAAGGCTGTCCGCCAGGCGAACCTGCGCCGCGCCGGGCGGCTCTTCCGGCCCTACTGGGCAAAGCTCGGCGTCGTCACCCTCCTGATCCTCGTCGCCTCGGCACTCGGGGTCATCCCGGCTTTCCTGCAACGGGAGATCTTCTCGAAGGGCTTCGTGCCCGTCGTCACCGGCACTCACAAGTACGTCGTCGTGGATTTCCGGCTGATCGTCGAGCTCGTGATCGCACTCGTCGCGATCTCCCTCGCGAGCGGCGTGTGCGGCGTGCTGCAGTCCTACCTCTCGACGCAGGTGGGCCAGAGCGTGATGCACGACCTGCGCACGTCCGTCTACCGCCATCTCCAGCGGCTGTCCCTCGCGTTCTTCACGAAGACCCGCACCGGGGAGGTGCAGAGCCGCATCTCGAACGACATCGGCGGCGTCGACAACGTCCTCACCTCGACCGCGACCTCGGTCATGTCCACCGTGACGACCGTCATCGCGACGGTGATCGCGATGTTCCTGATCCAGTGGGAGCTCGCGATCGTCGCGCTCGGCTTGATGCCGATCTTCGTGCTGATCACGCGTCGGGTCGGCTCGGCTCGGCGCAAGATCGCGACCGTCCGCCAGGAGTCGATGGCGGACATCAGCTCGCTCGTGCAGGAGTCGCTCTCGGTCTCCGGGATCCTGCTCGGGAAGACGATGGGGCGCTCGACCGAGCTCGCCCAGCGCTTCGAGGGCGAGTCGAGCCGGCTCGCCGACCTCGAGGTCCGGAGCCGGATGACCGGGCGCTGGATGATGCAGTCGATCCAGATCACCTTCGCCGTGATGCCGTCCGCGATCTACTTCTTCGGCGGCCTCGAGGTGCACCAGCATCACGGGCCCTCGCCGTACAGCACGATCGGGACGCTGGTCGCCTTCACGACCCTCCAGACCCGCCTCTTTGCGCCGATCGGGAGCCTGCTCTCGATCTCGGTCGACATCCAGAGCTCGCTCGCCCTCTTCGACCGGATCTTCGAGTACCTCGACCTGCCGATCGACATCGCCCCGGGCACGACGACGCTCGAGCACGTACGCGGCGAGGTCAGGCTCGACGACGTCTGGTTCCGTTACGCCGACGGGCCCTACGCGCTCTCCGGGCTCGACGTCACGATCCCCCCGGGGACGACGACGGCCGTCGTCGGCGAGACCGGGGCCGGCAAGACGACCGTCGGCTACCTCGTCTCGCGGCTCTACGACGTGAGCAAGGGCTCGGTGACGATCGACGGCGTCGACATCCGCGACCTCACCTTCGAGTCGCTCGCGGCGACCGTCGGCGTCGTCTCGCAGGAGACGTACCTGTTCCATGCGACGGTGCGCGACAACCTCCGGTTCGCGAAGCCCGACGCGTCCGACGAGGAGGTCGAGGAGGCCTCCCGCGCGGCGCAGATCCACGGCCTGATCTCGTCGCTCCCCGAGGGGTACGACACGGTCGTCGGCGAGCGCGGCTACCGGTTCTCCGGTGGCGAGAAGCAGCGGATGGCGATCGCGCGGGCGATCCTCCGGAACCCGCCGATCCTCGTCCTCGACGAGGCGACCTCGGCGCTCGACAACCAGACGGAGCGGCTCGTCCAGGCGGCGCTCGCGCGGCTCGTCGAGGGACGGACGACGATCGCGATCGCGCACCGGCTCTCGACCGTCCGCGAGGCGGATCAGATCGTCGTGCTCGACCGAGGGACGATCGTCGAGGCCGGGACCTACGACGAGCTCGTCGCGGCCGGCGGCCGCTTCGCCGCCCTCGCGGCACGCGACGCGGAGAGCTTCGACTCGCCCGAGCTCGCCGAGCTCGCGTAGGGATCAGCGGCTCAGCCGACGCCGAAGCACTTGACGGGCTTGCCTGTCTTCGAGTCGTGGCAGGCGACACTGACCGTCTTCGTCTGGGCGGCGCCGGTCGACTTCTCGGTCACGTTCACGCCGAAGACTCCGATCTCCTGCGCCTTGACGATCGTGAAGTGAGCCTTGCAGGCCGCCGAGGATCCGCTCGAGGCGATCTTGCAGGAGACGGTCGTGATCTTCAGCCCCGGCACGCGCGTCTTGTAGAACGCCTGCATCGAGCTACCGAGCTGCTTCGCGAGGCCGGCGGCCGGGCTCGCCGCGCTTGCCCCTGCCGAGGCGACGACTGCGATCGCGATCGCGACCGCAAGCGCTCTCAGCACGCGAGCTTCTTGTGTGTCGTCGAGTCGCTGCAGGAGACGGACGTCATCGTCCAGGTGACCGACGTCGCGTCGTTGTCGTGGAGCGTGGCGGCGACCTTGAAGACGAGATCCTCGTGCGCCGGCTTCGAGCTCGTGTTCGCGGTGCAGTGGAACGTCGCGCCGTTCTTCGGCAGGACGCACACGACCTTCCCGATCACGACGCTCTTCAACGAGGCTGTGCTCTTGAACTTCTTCACCATCGAGACCTTGAGCGCCGCGGCATCGTACTGAGCCTGGGTCTGCGGCTTCGCGGCGAGCGCCGGAGCCGCGGCGAGCGCCGCCACGAGGACGATCGAGGAGATCGAAGCTGCTGCCTGCCTCACACGATCATCGTACGGATGCGCCGCCGCACATAACGAGAATTTTACGTTCGCACTCCGAACCTGATGCAAAGTGAGATCGGCGGCGGGGGGTCTGCGGGTTTTTGCGTGACCAAGGGCACCCATGAGCATCGATCTCCCCACCTACGAGGGACCGTTCGGGAAGCAGCAGGCCGAGCGCCTCCTGTGGCGCGCGGGCTTCGGCGCCAGGTCGGGGGAGGCGGAGGCGCTCGCGAAGCTCGGGTTCAAGCACGCCGTGCACTCCCTGTCGCGCCCGCCCGCCTACGAGCTCACGGGCCCCGCGCCGACCGCGGACAAGGGTAGGCCCCTCGCCCCCGCTGCGGTGATCGGCGACGACCATCTCTTCTGGCTCGACAAGATGGTGCGGACGAACGCACCGCTGATCGAGCGCATGACGCTCATCTGGCACTCCTGGTTTGCGACCTCGAACCAGGGTGTCGCCTCGCAGCAGCTGATGCTCGCGCAGAACGACCTGTTCCGCGGAGATGCCCTCGGGTCGTTCGGCGACCTCCTGACGAACGTGACCAAGGATCCCGCGATGCTGATCTGGCTCAACGGGAACCAGAACGTGAAGAGCCATCCGAACGAGAACTACGGCCGCGAGATGATGGAGCTGTTCACGCTCGGGGCCGACCGTGGCGCCTACACCGAGACCGACGTCCGCGAGCAGGCGCGGGCGTTGACCGGCTGGACCGGGAGCGTCAACAAGGGGATCATCGGCAACTTCACCTTCAACCCGACCCTGCACGACTCGAACCCGAAGACGATCTTCGGCAGCACGGGCAACTACGCCTGGCAGGACTCGTGCAACCTCTGCCTCGGCCATCCGCTGCACGCCTCGTTCTTCGTCGGCAAGCTCTGGGGGTACTTCATCCCGACGCCGATCGACAAGCAGAGCCTCACTGCGCTCTCGTCGCTCTACACGTCGAACCAGTGGAAGATCCACCCCGTCGTCGAGGCGATCCTGCAGCATCCGGCGTTCTACGGCAGCCCGCGGATGGTCATGTCGCCCGTGGTCTACAACGCCTCGCTCCTGCGGATCGCCGGCCGCTACGTCGACACCGCGGCCTGGTGGACGCAGAGCGCCGCCGCCGGCCAGCAGCTCTTCTACCCGCCGGACGTCGGCGGCTGGGACTACACGCGGTGGCTCGACACCGCCACGTTCCGCGCGCGGTGGTTCATCGCGGCGCTCGTGATGGGGACGGCACAGCCCGCAGACAGCACGAGCGACCCGGCGCAGCTCGTCCGGAGCGCGATCGACTACTGGGGCACCCCGACGATCTCCGCCTCGACGCAGGCGCTCCTCACCGGCTTCGCGAAGGCGCAGCTCAAGCGAAACGCCAATCCCGTCGACGTCGAGACTGCCCTTCGGCGCCTCGTCGCCACCTCTCCCGAGATGCAGACCGCATGAACGACCATCCCACCAACTGCCGCGACTGCAATCAGACCGAGATCATCCGGCGCGCGGTCGCCGAGGCGGGGCGTGGGCTCCCGGGCATCGAGGCCGGGATGCCGCTGCCGGCGGGTACCGGCCTCTCGCGACGCGACTTCGTCTCGCGCACGGCGGGCCTCGCGCTCGGCGTCTACGGCGGCGGGCTGCTCTCGTCGGCGGCGTTCGACTACGGGATCGGTGCGGCGGCCGCGACGACGCCCGCGAAGAACGTGCTCGTCGTCGTCTACCTCTCGGGCGGGATCGACGGGCTCTCGGTGCTCTTCCCGGCCGGCGATCCGAAGTACTACTCGCTCCGGCCGAACATCGCGCTCGGTGCGACCGCCGGGCTCCAGTTCACGCAGGACAGCCGGCTGCGCTGGAACCCGACGACGAGCGGGCTCGCGACCCTGCACGGCGAAGGGAAGATCAACGTCATCCCGGCGATCGGGTATTTCGACAACGACGAGTCGCACTTCACCTCACGCCACTACTGGGAGGTCGGGGCGACCGACGCGACCCTCAGGACGGGCTGGCTCGGGCGGTACCTCGACAAGGTCGGGACGACCGACAACCCGCTCCAGGGCCTCTCGCTCGACACGGCGCTCCAGCCCGCGCTCGCGACGGCGAAGATGCCGGTCGCGACGCTGCAGGCGGCCGACCAGTACACCTTCGCTCCGCCCGGCCTGCCCGCCCATCCACTCGAGGCGTCGATGTTCCAGGAGGCCGCGAACATCGGGGCCGCGCTCGCGGCCTCTCAGGACAGCGGGCTCTCGACCGCAGGCGCAACCGCGCTCGAGTCGCACCATCTCTACAGCGAGCTCGGCAACTTCAAGTACGGCTTCGCGAGCCCGGTTCCCTATCCCGGCTCGACCGACCCCTTCCCGCACAGGCTGGCGGGGCTCGCGGCGATGATCGCGGCCGGTCTGCCGCTCAACGTCGTCACGATCACCTCTCCCGGCCATTTCGACACCCACGCCACGCAGACCTCGACGCTGAACAGCGGGATGCAGCTGACCTCGGACTCGCTGCTCTCCTTCCAGCGCGATCTCGAGTCGCGCGGGGTCGCAGATCGTGTGATGATCTACGTGTGGTCGGAGTTCGGGCGCCGTGCCCAGGAGAACGCTTCGGCCGGCACGGATCACGGCTCGGGCGGGATCGGGTTCCTGATCGGCACCCGGGTCAACGGCCAGATGGTCGGAGCCTTCCCTGGGATCACGGGCGGCCTCAACGACCTCGGGAACCTCCAGCCGACGGCCGACTACCGGGCGGTGTACTCGTCGATCCTCGAGCAGTGGCTCGGGACCGACGCAAATGCGATCCTGCCGGGCGTCTCGGGCTACCAGCGCCCGGCACTGCTCGAGTGAGGTCGGCCGCGGTGGCTGCCGCGGCGGCGGCTCTTCTCCTCGCCGCGCCGGCAGCGGCGCCGGGGGCGACGCCCGTGAAGACGTTTCCGACGCGGATCCAGGTGACGGCCAAGGAGTTCTACTACACGCTCTCGGCGCGTACGGTGAAGGCCGGGCCGGCGATCATCCAGTTCGTGAACTACGGCGAGGATCCGCACGACATGCGGGTCGAGCGCGTCGGCGGGACGCACGTGTACGGGACGGCCGAGCTGCAGCCGGGGGCCTACGTCAACCTGAGCCTGAAGCTCGTGCCCGGCAGGTACCAGCTCTGGTGCAGCATCGCGAACCATCGAGAGCTCGGGATGGAAGCCGTGCTGATCGTGAAGCCGAAGCGCGCCTGAAAAAAGGGAGCGGGGGCACCGGCTCTCGCCGGCACCCCCGTGCGCAGGCCTTTGGGCTCTCTCCCCGCTACATCAGGAACGGGTGAACTGCGGCGGTCGCCTGGGCGGCCGTCAGGACCTTCGGGAGGTCCGGAGCCGGGACGATCGAGTTCGACGCGATGTTCGTGAGCACGCTCAGGTGGCGCGACTCGCAGGCGCCGATCTCCGCGGCGACGCCCTTGAGGGCGTTGCTCTGGAGTGCCGTGACGGCACCCATGTAGGCGCCGACGAAGGCCGTCTCGAGCGCCTCACCGAGCATGCCGATGCTCTTGCGGGAGCCGAAGGAGCCCGCCGGGTAGGTGAACTTGAGGCCGGCGGGAGTCGCCGACTTGAGGACACCCTTGAGTGCGGCATAGTGCGCCTTCTCGTTGCCGAGCGCGCCGGCGAGGTAGGAGAGCTCGTCGCCCTTGAGCTTGCCGGACTTGATCGCGTTCCCGTAGAAGTCGATCGCGAGGAGCTCGGCCGTCGCGGC
>DASZLW010000266.1:0-4018 GCA_035552175.1 Gaiellaceae bacterium
TCGATCGCGTGATCAAGCGGCGCGACGTGATCGTGGCGGTCAAGCCGGAGCCGTAGCGGATCGAGCCCCGGGGGCAACTCGCGTCCGCTCAGGTTCGAGCCGGGCGCTGACCATGGGTGCTCGGTCCCGTCGTTTTCCGCGGCGACTCGAGTGGAACCGGGAGCTACGAGCCGGCGGCGGCGGTCGTCGGCGGCTCGTCGAGCGACGTGCGCTCGATCTCGCGCGTCTCGTAGACCTCGAAGATGTCGCCTTCGCGCAGGTCGTTGAAGCCCTCGAGCAGGATGCCGCACTCGAAGCCCTCGACGACCTCGCGGGCATCGTCCTTGAACCGCTTGAGCGCGGCGACGGTCGTCTCGTGGATCCGGGCGCCCTCGCGGAAGATGCGGACGCGCGAGCCCCGACGGACGACTCCGCTCGTGACCATGCAGCCGGCAATCGTGCCGACGCGCGAGGCGCGGAAGAGCGCACGAACCTCGACCTCGCCGATGACGGCCTCCGTCTCGACCGGGGAGAGCATCCCGACGAGCGCCTGCTCGATCTGCTGGGTCAGCTCGTAGATGACGCGGTACTGGCGGATCTCGATGCCCTGCTTCTCGGCCAGCGCGCGGGCCTCGCTCGACGGCCGCACATTGAAGCCGACGACCATGCCGTTCGAGGCAGCTGCGAGGTTGACGTCGTTCTCCGTGATCCCGCCGACGCCGGTGTGGATCACGTTGACGCGCACCTCGGGGTGATCGATCTTCTGGAGTTCGCTGACGATCGCCTCGACCGAGCCCTGGACGTCGCCCTTGAGGACGATGTTCAGGTCGGCGACACCGCCCGACTGCAGCTGCTCGAAGAGCTTCTCGAGCGAGACGCCGCTCCGCGCCTGCTTGGCGAGGGATTCGCGCCGCAGCCTCTCGCCGCGCTGCTCCGCGAGATCGCGGGCGCGACGGTCGTTCTCGACGACGCGTCCGAGCTCGCCTGCCGGCGGCGGCTTGTCGAAACCGAGGATCTCGACGGGCTCGCCAGGCTTCGCCGCCGCGACCTTCTCGCCGCGGTAGTCGTAGAGCGCGCGCACGCGGCCCCAGGCGTCGCCGGCGACGATCGCATCGCCCACCTTCAACGTCCCGCGCTGCACCAGCATCGTCGTCACCGCGCCACGTCCCTGATCGAGGCGCGACTCGATGATCGGCCCCGAGGCCGGCGCATTCGGGTTCGCCGTGAGCACGAGCTCGAGGTCGGCGACGAGGAGGATCTTCTCCAGCAACTCGTCGAGGTTCTCGCCCTGCTTGGCGGACACCTTCGCGACCTGCGTCTGTCCACCCCACTCCTCGGGCTGCAACCCCTGGGTCGCGAGGTCGGCCAGCACGCGATCCGGGTTCGCGCCCGGGAGATCGATCTTGTTCACCGCGACGACGATCGGCACGTCGGCGGCACGCGCATGTGAGATCGACTCGAGTGTCTGCGGCATGATGCTGTCGTCGGCCGCGACGACGAGAACGGCGATATCCGTGACCTTCGCGCCGCGGGCGCGCATCGCAGTGAACGCCTCGTGCCCCGGGGTGTCGAGGAACGTGAGCTTCCGGCCGTCGACTTCCGTCTGATAGGCGCCGATGTGCTGCGTGATCCCGCCCGCCTCGCTCTCGACGACCGCGGTCTTGCGGATCGCGTCGAGCAGCGTCGTCTTGCCGTGGTCGACGTGGCCCATGATCGTGACGACCGGCGGTCGCGCCTCGAGCGACTCCTCGGCGTCGTCGAATGTCTCCGGCTCGGCGTCGTCGTCGCCGGCGTGCTTGATCTCGACCTCGCGATCGAGCTCGGCTGCGATCAGCTCGACCTCGTCGTCCGTGAGTGTCTGCGCGGCGGTCTTCATCGACTCCATCGCCATCAGCATCTTGATGATCTGCACCATCGGGATCCCGAGCGCCTGGGAGAAGTCGCGCACGGAGACGCCCGACTCGACGGTCACCGGGCCGGTCGGCGGCGCAATGTCGCGCGGCTGCTTCGGCTGCCGGTTCGGGTCGTTCCGGTCTCCGGGACGCTGCCGCTGCCCCGCGCCGGGGCGTCCGGTGCCGCCGTCGATGACGACGCGGCGCTTCCGGTTTCCGGGGCCTCCGCCCCCACGTGGTCTGATGGGTCTACCGCCTGGCATAGGTCAAGTGTAGAGCCGCGCGAGGGTTGCCTCGACGCGGACGGTCTTTCTCAGGGTCCGATTGAAGCCGCGATGGGCCTGGGCACGCTCGAAACACGCCAGCCTGCGGCATGTGTAGACGCCGCGTCCCTCGCCCGGTCCGGGCACGAGGTCGCCGTCGTGCTGGTGGTAACGCTGCAGCTCGGACTGCGGCGACTTCTCGCCGCAGCCCGCGCAGGTGCGAATCGGTGTGTGGGTGACCGCGTCAGGCGTTGCCGTCGCCCCCCTCTGGGTGCTTTGCGACATGGACGATCGGCACACCGTCATCCGGGTCGTCGGTGACGCGACGAGGCTCGGGACCGCCGGTCTCGAGCGTCTCGTCCTCGCCGGCGACCGGAGCGTCGCCCGGGCCTGCCGCGAACGAGTCCTCCGTCGAATCCGTGGCCGAATCCTCGAACTCGGCTGCATCCTCGGTGACCGACTCGGGCTCCGCGGTGTCGGAGAGGGACTCGAGGTCGGGCTCCGACTCCTGGACGATCGGGTTGACCTCGTCGTCGGGCTCGTGGAGCGCGAGCTCCTGGTGGGCCGGAACGCCGCAGTACTTCGAGCTCGGGAGCGCCGCGTTCGGGCACCGCTTGCCGTTCGAGAGCACCGCCGAGCAGCGGCCGGAGAAGTCGCTGTCGCTGTCGCCGTCGCCGCCGAAGGCCGCCTGCTGCTCCTGCTGGGCGAACTCGGTGTCGCTGACGATGTCGATCTTCCACCCGGTCAGCCGGTGCGCGAGGCGGGCGTTCATGCCCTCCTTGCCGATCGCGAGCGCGAGCTGGTCGTCGGGGACGACGACCGTCGCCTCCTTGCCGGCGTCGTCGAGGTAGACCTCGCGGACGCGCGCCGGGGAGAGCGCCTTGGCGACGAACCGTGCCGGCTCCTGATTCCACGGGATGATGTCGATTTTCTCGCCGCGCAGCTCGGACACGACCATGCGCACACGTGAGCCGCGGGGGCCGACGCAGGCGCCGACCGGGTCGACACCCTGGGTATGCGACTGCACCGCGATCTTCGAGCGGTAGCCGGGCTCGCGGGCGACGCCTTCGATCGTGACGAGGCCGTCGGCGATCTCGGGCACCTCCAGCTCGAACAGCGTCTTGATCAGCTCCGGGTCTCGGCGCGAGAGGATCACCTGCGGGCCCTTCGTGCCGGTGCGGACGTCGGTGATCACGGCCTTGATGCGCGATCCCTGCTCATAGCGCTCGCCGTCCACCTGCTCCGAACGGGGCAGGAGCGCCTCGACCTTCCCGAGGTCCACGAGGACGTTGTTGCGGTCCCCGGCCTGCTGGACGATGCCGGTGACGACCTCGCTGACGCGGTCGATGTACTCCTCGTACATCATCTCGCGCTCGGCCTCGCGGAGGCGCTGCAGGATCACCTGCTTCGCCGTCTGCGCTGCGATCCGGCCGAAGTTGTCGGGGGTCACGTCCTCGCGGGCCATCAGCTCTTCGGGAACCTGCGACCAGTCGACGTCGAGGTCGTCGTCGGAGAGGAGCGTGTGGTTCTTCTCGCCGGTCTCCTCCTCGATCCGCTCGAGCTCGTCGAGTGCCCGTTCGCGGGCCTCGTCGAGCAGGCGCTCCTCGAGGTCGGCGGGCAGCTCGACTGCGAATACGCGGAAGTCGAGCCCCTCGTCGAGCTGGACCGTGGCGTGGCGCGACGCGCCCGGAGTCTTCTTGTATGCCGCGAGCAGTGCGTCTTCCAGGGCCGCGAACAGCAGGCCGCCGTCGATTCCCTTGTCCCGTTCGAGCTCGCGAACGGCGTCGACGATCTCCTGGCTCATTGGGCACCCCCTTCGTCGATCAGATTGGCCCGCACGATCGAGTCGTACGGTATGTCCACGGGATCGCCGCTCTTGTCGAC
>DASZLW010000267.1:0-4197 GCA_035552175.1 Gaiellaceae bacterium
CGGCCCGCTGACGAACGCCCTCGGTGCCCGCTGGATCTATGCCGGAGCGAGCGCCGTGATCCTCTTCGCCGCGGCCGTCGGGGTGCGGCTCGCGCGCGGCCTCGAGCTCGGCCCCGGCTCCGGCGGGGCGACTCCGTGACGAGGACCGAGGAGCTTGCCGCCGCTGTCAGGGCCGGAGAGCAACGCGCCCTCGCCCGCGCGATCTCTCTCGTCGAGGACGGCAACCCGGCGGCACGCGAGCTCGTCTCGCTCCTGTATCCGGCAACCGGGAAAGCGCATGCAGTCGGGTTCACGGGCCCGCCGGGCGTCGGCAAGTCGAGCCTCATCTCCGCGCTCGTCCGGCTCGTCCGCGCGCGCGGGATGACGGTCGGCGTGATCTCCGTCGATCCATCGAGCCCCTTCACGGAGGGCGCGCTCCTCGGCGACCGGATCCGGCTCTCCGAGCACTTCCTCGACCCGGGCGTCTTCATCCGCTCGATGAGCACGCGCGGTCATCCCGGCGGCCTCGCCGAGTCCACCCTGCAGAGCGTGCTGATCCTCGATGCCGCGGGAAAGGACGTCGTCTTCCTCGAAACCGTCGGCACGGGGCAGAACGAGATCGGCGTGCTGTCGATCGCAGACACCGTCGTCCTCGCGCTCATGCCCGGCTCCGGCGACTCGGTGCAGGCGTTGAAGGCCGGGATCATGGAGATCCCGGATGTGATCGCGATCAACAAGCGTGACCACCCGCTCGCCGACGCGATGCGCACCGACGTCCGCCAGGTCCTCGCGCTCGGTGCCGGCGAGGGGCCGCCGATCGTGATGACCGAGGCGCTCAGGGGCGAGGGCGTCGAGGAGCTGTGGGCCGCGATCGAGCGGCACGAGGCCGCGCTCGTCGAAGCCGGGGCCCTCGAGGAGCGTCGCGGCCGGAACCTCGCCGCCGAGGTCTTCGCGGTGGCCTCCGCACGCGCACGGCGGCACCTGGAGAATGCGGTGGCCGAAGACCCCGAGCTGCTCCGCCTGCTCAACGAGGTCCGCGGCCGGACGATCGACCCATTGACCGCGGTTCACGAGATCCTGCGAAAGGTGTTCCACATTGACGACGAAGACGGCCCCGACCCTCGCTGACATCGAAGCCGCGCGTGATCGCCTCGGCGGGCACGCTCGCGTCACGCCGGTGTACGGCTCGGAGACGCTCCTGCGCGAGACCGGCCGCCCGTCGTTCCTGAAGGCCGAGAACCTCCAGCGCACCGGGTCGTTCAAGATCCGCGGCGCGCTCAACAAGATGGCGACGCTCACCGAAGCCGAGCGCGCAGCCGGCGTGATCGCCGCAAGCGCCGGCAACCACGGCCAGGCGGTGGCGTGGGCGGCTCGGGAGCTCGGGATCCGCGCGACGATCTACATGCCGCAGGACGCCCCGATGGCGAAGGTCGAGCCGACGCTCACCTACGGCGGCGAGGCGGTGCTCACCGGGGCCATCTTCGACGACTCGCTCGCGGATGCGCTCGCCCGGGCCGAGGAGACAGGCGCGGCGTTCGTCCACCCGTTCGAGGACGAGCTCGTGATCGCCGGGCAGGGGACGATCGGCCTCGAGCTCGCGAAGCAGGTGCCGGACGTCGGCACCGTCCTGATCCCCGTCGGGGGCGGCGGCCTCGCCGCCGGCATCTCGACCGCCCTGCGCGCCCTCCGGCCGAAGGTGCGGCTCGTCGGCGTCCACGTCGTCCGCGGCGGTCACACGATCGCCGACGGCATCGCCGTCAAGCATCCCGGCGCCCTCACGATGGAGATCCTCGAACGCAACCTCGACGAGCTCGTCGTCGTCGGCGATCGCGAGATCAGCGACGCGATCACGCTCCTGCTCGAGCGCTCGAAGCTCCTCGTCGAAGGGGCCGGCGCGGTCGGCGTCGCAGCATTGCTCGCCGGCAAGGCAGGCGGCGAGGGCCCCGTCTGCGCGGTCGTGTCGGGAGGGAACATCGACCCCACGACGCTGATGTCGGTGCTCCGCCACGGCATGACCGTCGAGGGCCGCTACCTCGCGATGCGGACGCGCCTCGTCGACAGGCCGGGCGAGCTGATCCGCGTCTGCCAGCTCGTCGCCGCGGAGCGCGGAAACATCGTCCAGATCGAGCATCGCCGCGAGGGCGTGCACCTCGAGGTCGGCGACGTCGGCCTCGACCTGACTGTCGTGATGCGGAACGAGGAGCACTGCCGAACGCTCATCGCTGCGATGGAAGCCGCGGGATTCCCCGTCCAGCGCCTGAGCTGAGGGCTCGGCTCAGGCTGCTACGGCGTCGTATTCCTCGCCCTCGAGCGCGTGGGACGGCGCGGCCATCGGCCTCGTCCGGAGCACGATCCCTGCGACGACGGCGCCGAGAGCGGCGAACCCTGCGCCGGCCAGGAAGGCCACGTGGTACCCGCCGGTCAACGCGGCGAGCTGCCCCGCGCCGCCGGCGTGCAGGCTGCTCGTGCGCGAGGCCGCAGCGCTTGCGAGCACGGCCAGGCCGAGCGCGCCGCCCATCATGAAGGAGGTGTTCACGAGACCGGAGGCGAGCCCTGCCTCCTGCGGCTGGACGTCGCTCATCGCCGCGAGCAGCACCGGCGTGAACGCGATGCCCGCTCCGAAGCCGAGCAGGATCATGCTCGGGAGGATGTCCGCGGCAAAGCTCCCGCCGACGGGCGCGCGGCCGAGGAGCGCAAGCCCGGTCGCGGCCAGCAGCAGGCCGGTGACGAGCGGCAGGCGGATCCCGAACCGCATCGTCAGCTTGGCGGCGAGCCCGATCGAGAAGGCTCCCATGATCAGGTTCGGGGGCAGGAACGCGAGCCCGACCTGGAGCGGGCTGTAGCCGAGCACACGCTGCATGTAGAGGGACGAGAGGAAGAACCACGCGAACATGCCGCCGGCCCAGAGCACGCCGACCGCGTTCGCCCCCGCGAGATTGCGGAGCTTGAAGAGGCGGAGCTGCATCAAGGGCTCGGCGACGCGGCTCTCGATCACGACGAACGTGGCGAGAAGCGCGACGGCGGCGCCGAGGAGACCGTCGGTGCGGGCCGAAAGCCAGCCGTCCTGGTTGCCGTTCACGATCGCGTCCACGGCGAGCATCAGGGCGGCAGTGACGGTCACTGCCCCCGCGACGTCGATCCGTCCGCGGGTCCCCGAGATGTGGTCTGCGGGAACGAGCCGGAAGGCGAGCACCGACACGACGACGCCGATCGGAAGGTTCACGAGGAAGATCCAGTGCCAGTTGAGGGCGTCCGTGAGGATGCCGCCGAGGAGCACGCCGATCGCGCCGCCGCCCGACGCGACGAAGCCGCTGATCCCCATTGCCTTTGCGCGGTCGGCCGGCTCCGTGAAGAGGGTCATCACGAGCGAGAGCCCGACGGCAGAGGCAACGGCTCCGCCGACACCCTGAACCGCGCGGGCCGCGATGAGCATTCCCTCGCTCGTCGAGAGCCCGCAGGCGGCCGACGATGCGGTGAAGAGCCCGATGCCGGCGATGAAGAGGCGCCGGTGCCCGAACAGATCGCCCAGGCGGCCGCCGAGAAGGAGCAGGCCGCCGAAGGTCAACATGTACGCGTTGATCACCCAGGCCAGCGAGGTCTGCGAGAAGCCGAGGCTCGTCCGGATCGACGGGAGGGCGACGTTCACGATCGTCGTGTCGAGGACGATCATCAGCGTGCCGAGGCACAGGGTGTAGAGCGCGAGCCAGTTTCTGCGGTTGTCGGTCATCGGAAGCTCCTTTCGTCGGTCTCAGAGCTACAGACCGAGGAGGGCGGCAAAACTCATCGGAGCCGCGGGTGCAGCTACCCGGAGAACACGAGCGGCAGACCGAAGAGCGGGAACAGGCGCTCGGTGTCCAGGAAGAACGTGAGCTCGCCGATCCGCCCGTTCTCGAGCTCGACGACCTGGAGCGCCCACGGCTCGAAGCCTCCGGCGGCGCTCGGCTTGTACTGCCCGAACGCCGGGGAGCCGTTCGCCGACCCGACGGGAATCACACGCGACCCACGGCAGCCGATCCCGGGCCCGAACCACCACGCGAGCACGTCATCGCGACCCTGGAGCCACATGTCGAACGGCGGCATCGACTGCGACGCGTCCTCCTGGATCAGCGCCGTCAGCGCACCGATGTCGTAGCGCTCGAACGCCTGGACGTACCGCTCGAGCAGCTCCCGATCGGACGGTGTGAGCTCGAGCAGTGCGGGCTCCGGGGAAGCCTCGGG
>DASZLW010000268.1:0-18377 GCA_035552175.1 Gaiellaceae bacterium
GCCTGGTGGAACAACGCGCCGCTCGTCGAGGCCTGCTTCGGTGGGACGATCGACGATCTCGAGACGATGCGGCGCGCTTCGCAGTGGCTCCAGTACGACGGCCTCCGCTACGCGGTCGAGGCGAACATGCGACGGCCCCGCTCGGTCGGCGTCCTGCCGTGGCAGTTCGCGGAGTCGTTCCCGAACGCATGGTGCACGGCCGCGGTCGACTGGGCCGGCGAGCCGAAGCCCGCGTACTGGGGGGTCGCGCGGGCATACCGCGAGGGGCACCCGAGCGCGCGCTTCGCCACGTGCGCCTGGGGCGGCGAGGGTGAGGTGCGCGCGACGATCCACGGGGGCACGCTCGCGCGCCTCGTCAACCTCGACGGCTCGGTCGCCGCGGAGGCACACGAGGAGATCGCCGCGCCTCTCGGCTCGCTGAGCGAGGTCTTCGTCCTCGATCTCGAAGGTCGCAACCGGTATGTGATGACCACGGCCGAGACGCTCGCACCGCTCCTCGATCTCCCGCCCGCCCGGATCGAGCTCGCGGGCCGGACGATCCGGAACATCGGCCCGGTCGCGGCGCTCGGGATCGTGCTCGAGGGCGACGTCGACGACAACGTCCTCGACCTGCTCCCCGGCGAGGAACGGGCGGTCGGCGCCGCGACCTCCGCGGAGGGGTGGAATGCCGTCGCTTAGCGCCCTCGCCCCCGACGGCTCGCCCGTCGACGGCTTCGCCTTCGCCGGCGACGAGGTGACCTGGGGCGGAAGCAGGCCCGTCGACGCCGGCATCCGCGTCGAGCTCGAGCTCGCTCCCACGGAGGACCCCGACTGGCTCGTTCCGGGGCTCTTCTACCGCTCGAACCGGCCCGAGGGGTGCACCCGAATCTACCCCCGCTTCACCCCGGGCCACGTCGACCTCGAGCGGATGGAGTCGGACTCCTGGTCGTTCCGCGCCGACCGCTGCGCGACACCCGCCGTGTTCGCACGCGGCGGAGGGCTCATGACGACCGCGACCGGTCCTCTGGGGCAGGCGGGGGTCGGGTTCGCCTACCGCGACGGGCGCCCGTCGATCTGGCTCGACTTCCCCTACCGCGAGGAGCCGCTCAGCTACGACGGCTCCGAGCTCGCCAGGCCGGCGGACGTGTGCACCCATCGCTGGCAACCCGGCGAGACCGTCCGCCTCGGCTACTCGGTGGTCGCGGACGGCGATCGTGCGCGTCACCTGCACGAGCGGCGCGACACCGACTTCGAGGATCCGGCGTGGGTCGGCGTCGAGGAGGCGGCGGCTCTCGCGGCGCACGGCCTCCATCGCTGGCACTACCGCGAAGACCCGCCGCGGCTGCTCGAGACGGTCGCCTTCGACCGTGACGGCATCGGCGCGAGGGGCGACCGCGAACACATGCACGTCTCGTGGGTGAGCGGCGCCCCGTATGCCTATGCGCTCCTGCGGCATGGCCTTCGGGTCGGAAACCGCGCCCAGGTCGTGGCAGCCGAGGCCGTCCTCGACCACATCGCGGGCAACCTCACTCCCGGCGGGACCTACTGGGCGCAGTGGACGGCCGAGCGCGGCTGGACGACCGGGTGGCATCCCGATCGGACGCGGCTCCACGCGCGCACCCTCGCCGACGCGGCGCTCTTCATGCTCCGGGCAGGCAGCCGCTGGGAGGCCTCGGCGCGCTCCAACGTCGCCGCGGCGGTGCGGGCGCAGCGCGCCGACGGAGCGCTTCCGGCGGCGCATCACGTCGAGACCGGGGGCGCGGCGGCGTGGGAGGGAACCGCGGGAATGGCGTGGATCCCGGCGCTCGTCGCGGCCGGAGAGCTCGAGGCTGCGCGCCGCGCGGGCGCCTACTACGCCGGCTTCGAGGTCTGGTACGGGGCACCCGAGGATGTCGATCTCGCGCCGACCTCCGAGGACGGCTACGCGGCGGTGATGGCGTTCGTCGCCCTCGAGGATTGGGAGAATGCCCGCCGGGCGGCCGACTGGATGCTCACCTTTCGCTACAGCTACGACGTCTCGTTCTCGGAGCGGACGCTGCTCGGCCACTACGGCTTTCGCACCCGCGGTGCCGACAACGCCTCGCCCGCCAACCAGCACCTGCACGCGTTCGGGCTGATCTGCCTGCGCGAGCTGGTGCTGCTCGCGCGAGCGACCGGCGAGCTCTCCTATCTCGAGACCGCACGCGAGAACCTCGCCTGCTTCCGGCAGTTCATCGCGCGGGAGGACGGCGACTTCGGCGCCCAGCGCGGCATGGCGGCCGAGCGCTACCACCAGACCGCCTGCTTCCAGGCGAAGGGGATGCTCGGCACGCTCTCGCATGCCTGGAGCGTCGGGGTGCTCCTCCTCGGATGCGAGGACGCACTGGAGCTCGGCCTGTGAGGCGGTTCCCGCCAGGGTTCCTCTGGGGCGCCGCGACCTCGGCCTACCAGGTGGAGGGCTCGGTCGACGCGGACGGGCGCGGAACCTCGATCTGGGACACGTTCTCGCACACGCCCGGGAAGATCGACGGCGGCGGGACGGGGGACGTCGCGTGCGACAGCTACCGGCGCTACGAGGAGGATCTCGACCTGCTCGCCGGGCTCGGGCTGAACGCCTATCGCTTCTCGCTCGCCTGGCCGCGGATCTTCCCCTCCGGCGCCGGTACCGTCGAGCGGCGCGGCCTCGACCACTACGACCGCCTGATCGACGGGCTGCTCGAGCGTGGCATCGAGCCGGTGGTCACGCTCTACCACTGGGATCTCCCGCAGGCGCTCGAGGATCGCGGTGGTTGGCTCTCCCGCGACACCGTCGATCGCTTCGGCGAGTACGCGGCGACCTGCTTCGAGGCCTACGGCGATCGGGTCAGGTGGTGGATCACGGTCAACGAGCCGTGGATCGTCGGTCTCCTCGGCTACCGCCTCGGCCTGCATGCGCCCGGGCATCGAGACGTCCGTGAGGAGGTGACGGCCTTCCATCACGTGCTTCTCGCCCACGGGCGCGCGGAACAGGCGCTGCGCGAGTCGGGCACGGCCGGCCTCGCGGGCGTCGCGTTCGCGCTCGCACCCCACTATCCCTGGAGCGACGACCCTGCCGACCAGGCGGCCGCACGCGAGTCCGACGGCTACGTCAACCGGTTCTTCCTCGACGCCGTGCTCAAGGGCGCCTACCCGCCGGACACCCTCGTTCTTTACGAGCGCCTGCTCGGAGACCTCGAGTTCGTGCGCGACGGCGACCTCGAGGCGATCGCCACCCCGAGAGGTTTCGTCGGCGTCAACTACTACGCCCGCCGCGTCATGCGAGCCGCACCCGGACTCGAGCCCTATCCGTGGGAGGTGGTGGTCGAGCCGAACACCGGCATCGAGATGACCGAGGGCGGGAACGAGATCACCCCCGGTGCTCTCACGGACCTGCTCGTCCGGCTCCGGGACGACTACGGCGACGTTCCGCTGCTCGTCACCGAGAACGGCTGCGTGTACGGAGACGGGCCCGGCCCCGACGGACGCGTGCACGACGAGCGCCGTGCCCGGTACCTCGAAGTCCACCTCGCCGCGGTCCACGCCGCGATCGAGCGAGGCGTCGACGTCCGGGGCTACTGCCACTGGTCGCTGCTCGACAACTTCGAGTGGGCGCTCGGGTACGAGCAGCGGTTCGGCCTCGTCCACGTCGACTACGCGACGCAGCGGCGGACGGTGAAGGACAGCGGCCTGAGGCTCGGCGCCGTCGCCCGCGCAAACGCACTCGAGCCCGAATGAAGCTCGCGGTCGTCGGCGCGGGATCGACCTACACGCCCGAGCTCGTCGACGGCCTCATCCGCATGCGTGAGCTCTTGCCGCTCGACGAGCTCGCGCTGCTCGACTCCGATCCGCGCCGTCTCGAGATCCTCACGGGAATGACCCGCCGGATGCTCGAGCACGCCGGCTACCCGCTCGCACTCGTCCCCACGGAAAGCCTCGACGAGGCCGTCGAGGGTGCCGCGGCGGTGCTCGTCCAGCTCCGCGTCGGGGGGCAGGCCGCGAGGATCGTCGACGAGACGCTGCCGCTCCGGTGCGGCTGCATCGGGCAGGAGACGACCGGGTTCGGCGGGCTCGCGAAGGCGCTGCGGACGGTGCCGGTCGTCCTGGACATCGCGGACCGGGTCCGTGAGCTCGCTCCCGAGGCCTGGATCGTGGACTTCACGAACCCGGTCGGGATCGTGACGAGGGCACTTCTCGACGCGGGTCACCGCGCGGTCGGTCTCTGCAGCGCGGCAATGGTCTTCCAGAGGCACTTCGCGCACGTGCTCGGAGTCGCGTCCGAGAGCGTCGAGCTCGACCACGTCGGTCTGAACCACCTCACATGGGAGCTGGGCGTGCGCGTCGCCGGGCGAGACGTCCTCCGCGCGCTCACGACCGATCACGTCGAGCGCGTCGCCCCGGCGAGCGGGCTGCCCGCCGAGCTCGTCCGTCGGCTCGGGGTCGTCCCGTCCTACTACCTCCACTACTTCTGGGACCACGACGAGCTCGTCGAGCACGCGAAGACGCATCCGTCCCGGGCGGAGGAGGTGCAGGCGATCGAGCGGGAGCTGCTCGAGATCTACGCCGACGAGTCGGTGCACGAGAAGCCGGAGCTGCTCGGTCGCCGGGGCGGGGCCTTCTACTCGGAGGCGGCGGTCGAGCTCCTCGCCTCGCTGCTCGGCACGAGCGCGAGCGAGCGCCACGTCGTCAACCTCCGAAACAACGGTACCGTCGACTTCCTTCCGGACGACGCCGTCGTCGAGGTGCCCGCGCAGGTCGCCGAGGGACGGATCGAGCCCGTCCCCGTGCCCTCGCTCGGCCCCGAGTACAGAGGGCTCGTCGCACACGTGTCCGCCTACGAGGATCTCGCGCTGCTCGCCGCCCTGCACGGAGGGCGCGAGCGCGTCTTCAGGGCGCTCCTCGCCCATCCGCTCGTCGGCCAGGCCGGGCAGGCAGACACCCTGACCGACCTGATGATCGGTGCCAACCGGGGGTACCTCGCATGGGCGTGATCGTCGCCGTCGACGGAGGGAACACGAAGACCGACGTCCTCGCGGCGACGACCGACGGCTCTTTGCTTGCACGCGTCCGCGGCCGCGGGAGCAACTCGCACGCCCTCGGCGCCCCCGGCACGGCGGCCGTGATCGGCGGGCTCCTGGCCGAGGCGAGGATCCCCCTGCCGGCCGACGAGGGCGTGTTCTTCCTCTGCGGTGCCGACCTGCCCGCGGATATCGCCGCGCTCGAGGACGAGGTCGGCCGCGCCGGATGGACGAGGCGCGCGCTCGTCGACAACGACACATTCGCGCTGCTCCATACCGGCACGGACGCGGCCGACGCGATCGCCGTGATCTGCGGTTCCGGGATCAACGTCGTCGGCCGGGCCGGGAGGAGCCGCCTTGCGCGGTATGCCTCCCTCGGGTGGGAGACGGGCGACTGGGGCGGCGGCGAGATGCTCGGGCGCGAGGTCCTGTCCCTCGCGGCTCGGGCCGCCGACGGCCGCGGCCGCGCCACCGACCTCCTCAGGCTCGTCGAGGAGCACTTCGAGCTGCCGATCGCCGAGCTCGGGGTCGAGATCCACTTCGGTCGCATCCCCCAGAGCCGGTTGGGAGAGCTGGCGCCGCTCGTCGTCGCTGCCGCCGCCGAGGACGCCGTCGCGAGCTCCCTGGTCGCGCGGCTCGCGGCAGAGATCGTGCTCCTCGTCGAGCGCGCCCTGCGCGATCTCGCCGTCGACTCCGCAACCGTCGTCCTCGGCGGGGGAATGCTCCGGGAGCCGTCGCTGCTCCGGAGCGCAGTCGAGGCGGGCATTCCCCGCGCGGTGCGGGTGGTTGCGCCGTGCGAGCCGCCGGTGCTCGGCGCCGCGCTCGTCGCACTCGACCGAGCCGGGGCCTCTGCGGACGCAAAGGCACGCCTGCGGCTGGAGCTCCGTGACGGCTGAGCTGCGCGTCCATCCGGACGCGGTCGCACTCGGGGCTGCCCTCGCCGGCGAAATCCGGCGCCGCTACGAGGCGACGACCGGGCTGTTCCTGCTCGGCTGCCCTTCGGGGCGAACCATGCGCACCACCTACCGGGCACTCGGCGAATGGAGGTTCGAGCGGATGGTCGTCGTGGCGATGGACGAGTACGTGGATGCGCCCTATGACGCGCACTTCAGCTGTGCGCGTTTCGCGCACCAGGAGATCGCGGGGCCGCTCGGCGTTCCTGCCGACCAGGTCTGGATGCCCGACGCGACGGCGCCCGAAGAGCTCGACCGGCGGATCGAGTCCGCGGGAGGGATCGACCTCTTCCTGCTCGCATCGGGCGCCTCCGACGGCCACGTCGCCTTCGTCCCGCCCGGCTCGCCTCGCGACGGCGCCACCGCGGTGCTCGAGCTCGCCGAGAGCACCCGCCGCGACAACCTCGCGACCTTCCCGCTCTTCCGGTCGCTCGACGATGTGCCGCGCCGCGGCGTGTCGGTCGGCCTTGGCACGATCGGCGCCGCCCGGGCGCTGCGCATGGTGTTGCTCGGCGCCGGGAAGCGGGAGGCCGCGGCGCGGCTCCTGGCGCTCGCTGCCTTCGATCCCGGCTGGCCGGCGAGCATCGTGCACGACCATCCCGACGCAGAGATCTGGCTCGACCGCGAGGCGCGGCCGTGATCGACCTCGACGCGCTCGCGCGCCCGGCGGGAACGTTCGTGATGGTCGCGATGGACCAGCGCGAGTCCCTCCGGGCGATGCTCGCCGAGCACCACGCCGACGCGACTGCGGAGCGGATGGTGCGCTTCAAGCTGGCCGTGGCGCGGGAGCTCGGCGCGTACGCCTCCGGGTTTCTCGTCGAACGCGGTCAGGCGTACGCGGAGATCGTGCGCGAGCGCCTGCTGCCCTCCAGCTGCGGTTTGATCCTCGCCGCGGACGCGCTCGAGCAGCCGCCCGGGGGGATCGTCGAGGACACCGACATCGACCCCGGCGTCGACCCGGCGGCCGCGTGCAGTGACGGGGCGGTCGCCCTGAAGCTCCTCGTCATCTGGCGTGACTGCGGAGACCGTGACCGGATCGTCGACACCGTACGGCGTTTCGTCGCCCTCGCGCGCGCCGACGGGTTGCTGTCGGTGGTCGAGCCGGTCACGCGCGGGCCCGAGGGCTTCGACCGGGAGAGGGCGATCCTCGAGGCTGCGGTGGCGCTCGGGCCGCTCGGATGCGACCTCTACAAGTGCGAGGTCCCGACCCACGGTGCCGCCCCGGACGCGGAGATCACGCGGTGGTGCCGGCTGATCGACGAGGCGCTCCCGTGCCCCTGGGTCGTGCTCTCGCAGGGGGTGCCCCCCGATCGCTTCCCGGCGGCAGTCGGCGCCGCCTGCCGCGGAGGCGCTTCCGGTGCCCTCGCCGGAAGGGCTGTCTGGACGGCGGCGCTTCCCGGCGACGACCCCACCGAGCTCCTTCGCCGTCACTCGGTGCCGCGTCTGCGCGAGCTCGCCGAGATCGTCGACCGCGACGGATGTTCGTGGCGGGACAAGCGGCCGTGATCGCCGGCGTGATCGAGGGGTTCTACGGGCCGCCCTGGAGCCATCGCGAGCGACTCGACCTGATCGCGTTCTGCGGCGAGGAGGGCTTCCGCGACTGGGTGCACGCGCCAAAGGACGATCCCTACCATCGCCAGCTGTGGCGGGAGCCGTACCCCGGGCACGAGCTCGAGCTTCTGGCCGAGCTGGCCGCGGCGTGCACGAGCGCGGGCGTCGAGCTCGCATGGGCGGCGGCGCCGGGACTCGACATCCGCTACTCCGATCCACGGGAGCTCGAGACGCTCGCCGCCAAGTGGCAGAGCGTCAGCGCCGCGGGAGCATCGAGCCTCCAGCTCCTCTGGGACGACGTGGGGCGCAGGCTCCGGGATCCGGACGACAGGCGGCGCTACGGCTCGGTGGGGGAGGCGCAGGCCGACTTCACGAACCGCCTCCGAGCCCGCTGCCTCGACGGGGCTCCGCTCGTTGTCTGCCCGCTCGACTACGCAGGCACGAAGCGGAGCGCGTACCGGGACTCTTTCGGGTCGACCCTCGACCGGGGAGCGATCGTGTACTGGACGGGCCCCGAGGTGGTCTCGAAGCGGATCGCCGTTGCCGATCTCGACCGTGCGCGGTCGGCCTTCGGCCACGAGCTCGTCCTCTGGGACAACTACCCGGTCAACGACTTCGAGCCGGAGCGCCTGTTCCTCGGACCGCTGCGGGGACGGGACCCGTCGCTCCTCGCGGGCTGCGCCGGGCTCATAGCGAACCCGATGGTCCAGGCCATCCCGTCGAAGCTTCCGCTCGCGACCGTCGCCGATTTCCTGCGCGACCCGGCGGGCTACGACCCCGAGAGGTCGTTCGACCGGGCGCTGCGCCGTTACGGCGAGGAGGTCGTCGAGGCGCTCCGACGAGCCCCGCAGACGAGCCTCGCGGCCTCGCTCGGACCGGGAGCGACCGCGGCCGCCGCGCTCGCGCTCCTCGAGGAGCGGGCCTGACCGACGTCTGCGTCTACGGCGCAACCGCCGCCGGCGTTGCCGCCGCCGTCGGCGCCGCCGAGGCGGGAGCGACAGTCGCGCTCGTCGAGCCGGGGGGCCACGTCGGGGGAATGGTCTCCGGGGGGCTCAGCTGGACGGACGTGGGCGACGAACGCGTCGTCGGAGGGTTCGCCCGGCGCTTCTACGCAGCCGTCGCCAGCCACTACGACGTCCCGCTCTGGGGCGTCAAGGGCCCCGAGCCTCATGTTGCGGAGGCGATCCTCGAGTCGATGCTCGGGGGCGTGGAGGTTGCGCTCGGCGAGACGGCACTGCCGGAGGCCGCGGTGTACGTGGATGCCGGCTACGAGGGCGATCTGCTGGCGCGCTTCGGCGTCCCGTACGCGGTCGGGCGCGAGCCGCGGGCGCTGTACGGGGAGGCGTGGGCGGGCCGCCAGCCGGCGACCCGGCCCGGTCGGCACAACTTCGCCGTTCGCCTGTCGCCGTTTCGCGAGGACGGCTCGCTGCTTCCGCACATCCGCCCGCCCGAGCTCGACGAGCGCGGCTGGCCGGCTGACCGGCCGGGCGACGGCGACGGCGGCCTCCAGGGCTACGGCTTCCGGGTCTGCCTCACCGACCGCCGTTCCAACCTGATCCCGATCGAGGAGCCTCCCGGGTACGACCCCTCCGAGCTCGAGTTGCTCGCCCGCTACCTCGCCGCGGCCGAGCTCGAGGCGCACGATCTGCTCGGGCTCGTCCCGGACCTGCTGCCGAACGGCAAGTGCGACGTGAACTCGATCGGCCCCTTCTCGCTGAACGTGCTCGACGGGTCGAACCGCAGCTATCCCGACGGCAGCGACTCGACGCGCGCCGCGGTTCGCGCCCACCACCTTCGCTACACGCAGGCGCTCCTCTTCTTCTTATCTCACGACGCTTCCGTCCCGGAGCGCATCAGGAGCGAGGTGCGGCGCTTCGGCCTCTGCGCCGACGAGTTCCTGGACACGGCCGGCTGGCCGCACCAGCTCTACATCCGGGATGGAAGGCGCATGGTCGGCGCACATGTCCTCACCGAGCACGACCTTCTCGACTCCCGCCCGCAGGACGACGCGGTCGCACTCGGTTCCTACAACATCGACATCCGCGAGATCGAGCGGACCTGGCGCGGGCTGCCGGAGTACGTTCGCGAGGATGCCGTCTTCAACGAGGGATACGTCTCGGTGGCCGTCCCGCCCTACGCGATCCCGTACCGCTCGCTCACGCCGCGGATCGAAGACGCCTCGAACCTGCTCGTTCCCGTGTGCCTCTCCGCCTCCCACGTCGCCTTCGGGTCCGTGCGGATGGAGCCCACGCTGATGCTCCTCGGCCACGCGGCGGGCATCGCGGCCGCTCAGGCCGCGCGGCGTGGCGTCGCGGTCCAGCACGTCGACGTCGCGGCGCTGCAGGAAGACCTGCGTCGGGCCGGGCAGGTGCTCGCGCCGTAGAGCCCGCGTCTCGTCCGGTCAAGGTGATTGCGACGAGGACGCAGCCACCGAACGGGGCAGGGTCGGATTCATCAATCGCCCTTCGCTCATGTAGAGCTACTCGTTCGCCGGGCGTTGCGCGCCGGCCCCCTGCTCGCGTGCGCGCGGGAAGCGAGCAAACGCCTGCTCGCGAGCCGCAGGTTTCCTGCCGCCGGGCACGGGGGATGCGTTGGTGATGGACGCCGCGCAGACGCCGGTCGGAGTGATCGGCCTCGGCCACATGGGAAGTCGGGTGGCCTCGAAGCTCCTCGAGGCGGGATTCGACCTCCGCGTCTGGGATCGTGACGCCGGCACGCGCGAGGCTCTCGCGGGACAGGGCGCGACTGCGGCGTCGTCGCCCCTCGACGCTGCCTCCGGCGTGGCGGCGGCGTTCTCGGTCCTTGCCGACGACGACGCGGTCCGGGAGATCGTCCTCGACGGCCGGGTTCTCGACGCGCTGCCGGAGAGTGCCGTGTTCGCGGACCTCAGCACGACGTCGATCGAGCTCGCCCGCGAGCTCGCCGAGGCCGGAAGCGAGGCGGGCGTCGAGGTCCTCGACGTTGAGATGTCCGGCTCGACGCCCCAGGTCGAGGCGGGGGAGCTCGTGTTGCTCGTCGGCGGGAGCTCGGAGACGCTCGAACGGGCGCGGCCCTTCCTGACAGCGATCTCGAAGACGATCGTGCATCTCGGCGGCCCGGGTGCCGGAGCGATCGGGAAGCTCGTGACGAACACGCTGCTCGGGATCGGAATGGAGGCGCTCGCCGAGGGAATCGCTCTCGGCGAGGCAGCCGGGCTCGACCGCGACCGGCTTCTCGACATGCTCGACCAGCTCGCCGTCGTCGCCCCGGCGCACAAGCCGAAGATCGCGCTCGCGCGGGAGGACAAGTATCCGGTTGCGTTCGCGCTGCGCCTGATGAGCAAGGACTTCGGGCTCGCGCTCGACCTTGCGCGGGAGCTCGGCATCCAGCTGCCCGCCACGGAGGCAAGCGCTCGGATCGCCGCCGAGGAGCTCGAGGCCGCAACGGAGGACGTCGACTTCGCCGCCGTGATCCGGCGGATGACGCGTGGCGTCAACGATGCGCCGCAGGCGCGTTCGACGAGTACCTGACCGCCGCGACCCGGGTTGCGCCTGCGGCGGCTCCCGAGGCCGCTCGTTTCCCTGCGCGAGGCGTGGGTACCCGGTCGAGAAAAAGGAGGACGGGATGAAAGCTGTGGTCTTTCACGGAGTGGGCCGGATCAGCGTCGACGAGGTCGAGAAGCCGACGATCGAGGCTCCGACGGACGCCGTCGTGAGGTTGACGGCAAGCGCCATCTGCGGTACGGACCTGCACTTCATCCGCGGGACGATGGCCGGGACGCGCGAGGGAAGGATCCTCGGCCACGAGGGTGTCGGCGTCGTCGAGCAGGTGGGTGACTACGTCCGGAACCTCGTGCCCGGCGATCGTGTGGTGATCCCGTCGACCGTCGCGTGCGGAACGTGCTCGTACTGCCGCGCCGGGTATTACGCCCAGTGCGACAACGCGAACCCGAACGGTCCGGGCACGGCGTTCTTCGGCGGCCCGGAGGACGCCGGCGGACTGGACGGGCTCCAGGCGCAGTACGCGCGGATCCCCTACGCGAACGTCGGTCTCGTCAAGCTCCCGGACCAGGTGAGCGACGAGCAGGCGATCCTCATCTCCGACATCTTCCCGACCGGCTACCAGGCTGCCGAGCAAGCCGAGATCGAGACCGGCGACGTGGTCTGCGTCTTCGGCTGCGGCCCCGTCGGCCAGTTCGCGATCTGGAGCGCCAGGTACCTCGGCGCCGGTCGCGTGATCGCGGTCGACTCGGTCGCGGACCGACTCGAGGCCGCGCGCGAGCAGGGGTGCGAGGTCGTGAACTTCATGGACGAGGATCCCGTGGAGATGATCCACGAGATGACGCGCGGCGTCGGGCCCGACCGCGTCATCGACTGCGTCGGCATCGACGCGAACCGCCGACCCGGCGAGGACGACGAGCGGTTCGAGGAGGCGATCGCGCAGCTCGTCCCCGAGCGGGCCGAGAACGGTTGGCAGCCGGGCTCGGGCCCCACGCAGGCGCTCGAATGGGCCGTGGAGGTGATCGCCAAGGCCGGGACGCTCTCGATCATCGGTGTGTACCCGCCGACCTGCACGACCTTCCCGATCGGGGCGGCGTTCATGAAGAACCTCACCGTGAAGCTCGGAAACTGCAACCACAGGGCCTACATCCCGAAGCTCGTCGAGCTCGTCCGGACGGGCGTGATCGACCCGACCGTGCTCGTCACGAAGCACGAGCCGATGTCATCGGCCGTCGAGGCCTACGAAGCGTTCGACAAGCGCACCGCCGGCTGGCTCAAGATCGAGCTCGAACCGCAGGCGGCAGCCGCCGAGACGCGCTGACGGTGCTTGTTTCCGTTCCGGCGCGCGGGCAAGAACCGGGAGCATGCGGGAACGGCGGGAAGGAGAGAGGGACGCGGCGATCCGCTACGTGATGCTCGGCCAGGCGTTCTTTCTGGCCACGATGCTCGTGTGCTGCGCGATCCGGCCGTCACGGGCCGCCGTCAAGGCCGGGCTGAGCTACTACGGCAACGACGTGATGACCGCGATCCCGTTCGTCGGCGGTTTCGTGCTCTGCATCGGGCTCACCGCCGCCGGCATCCGGCGGCTCGGGTCGCTGGGACCCGCCGTCTCGCGGCTCCGCAGCGGCGTGAGCGTCATCCTCCTGTTGATGCTGCCGGTGCCGCTAACGCCCTACCGCGTGGACGTCATCTTCGACTGGCTCCATCTCGGAGCCGTGAGCATCCTCTTCCTCGTGGGGCTCGCGTTCGGCGGCTGGCTCGCACTCCACCTGCTCCGCGACACGTTGTCCCTTCTCGTCTTCGCGCTCCTGACCGTGGCGGCGGTCTCCATCGTGACCGCCCAGGCCGGCGTCGATGACTACATGATCCCGAGCGAGCTGCTGTTCCAGCTGCTCCTCGTCTGGCTCGTCGTCCGCTCGATCCGGCTGATCGCGAACCGGTCGCCGGATGGTTTTCGATCGCAGCGGCTCATCCCACAGCTCGTGCCCGTGGCGGAGCAGTGCGTGGCGTGCACCGACGGCGGGCTTCCGCGTCGCGTGCGCACGTCGGGGCTCCTGCGTGACGGTACGATGGGCGATGCGGCGCCCGCGTGCGGCAGAAGCGCGAGCGCGGCCGGAGACGCGCAGGAGCGCGCCGGCTTTGTGAGGCCGGTCACGAACCTCGGTCGCTCGTCGTCGATGAGGAGTGTCTGATGGGTGGCATGGCTGATGGGGCTGAGCGCGGCGGACGTTCCGTCCGAGCAGCGAAGAGACGGATGTTGTTCCGCGAGGTCAACGAGCGGATCTTGCGGCTCACGGTTGCGGCGCCTCCGAACGACATCGCGTTCGTCTGCGAGTGCTCGAGCCTCGACTGCTCGACGTTGATCCCGATGAGCAGGGAGGAGTACCGGTTCGTCCGCCTGGAGTCGCTCTGCTTCGTGATCGTCCCTCATCATCTGAACGAGGAGGTGGAGCGGGTCGTGCAGGCGTCGGGCCGCTACCTGATCGTCGAGAGGGCAGTGGCGCCCGGAGCCGTCTCCGACGAGTCGGACGTCGTGCTCCGGCGGAGGCGGGCGAGGGCTCGCAACGACGCGCGGGCCTGAACGCCCGAGCCAGGCGATCCGCCTCTGATGCGGGTCGGTCGGAGAGGCGGCATGCCCACGAGGGTATGCTACCTTCGTCATTCGGCGACTCCGCATGATCTGCGGGAGCGCTACCCATCCTGGACGCGCGCGAGCGACCAGGGTCGAGGGCTGCAGGGTGTCGCGAGTCCTGAGTGGCTCGCCGACTCTTAGTCCATCCCGGCTCGATCTACGGATGCTGCTGAGGGGGATATTTCCTATGAACACACGCATTGACTGGGCTCCGTCGGAAGACGATCGGCCTCAGTTCCACGACGGGCTCGGTCCCGGTAGGCGGATAGTTCGCCCACTCGCGGGGAAAGCCGTGCTCGAGCTCTTCGGCGAATACGATCTCGACGCACGCGAGAAGCTGCACGAGGTGCTCAGCACGCTCATCGAGCACAACGATCTCGTCGTCGTCGACGTCACCGAGGCGGCCTTCATCGACTCGAGCGTGATCCACGCGCTCATGGCGGCACACCGGGAGGCGGCGAGCCGCGGGCACCGGATGCGGCTTCAGCTCGGGACGAAGGCCATCGTGCGGAAGGTGATCGAGATCAGCGGGCTGCTCGACGAGCTCGAGTGCGCGGAGACACGGCCGGAGGCCCTCGCGTGAGGCACCGACGGGACTCCCGTCTGCGGTGACGGTGCGCCCGTAACGGCCCATCGGGACGAGTCCGGCGCCCGCCGTTTCTCGCAGGGACCCGCCGGGTAGCGACAGCTACATGCGCGTCGCCGTCATCGGAGCAACCGGAAACGTCGGGACGAGCGTGACCCGGCTGCTCGCCGCCGACGACCGGGTCGAGTCCATCCTCGGGGTGGCGCGCCGCCGGCCGGACCTCCCGCTTCCGAAGACCGAATGGGTCGCTGCCGACGTGACGCGCAGCGACCTCGCGCCGCTTCTTTCCGGGATGGATGTCGTCGTGCACCTGGCGTGGCTCATCCAGCCGTCCCATGACGAGCAGACCCTGCGCCGGGTCAACGTGGACGGCAGCCGGCGGGTGCTCGCCGCGGTCACGAAGGCGCAGGTACCGGCGCTCGTCTACGCCTCGTCGGTCGGCGCGTACTCGCCGGGGCCGAAGGACAGGTTCGTCGACGAGAGCTGGCCGACCGGCGGCATCCATTCGAGCTTCTACTCGCGGCACAAGGCGGAGGTCGAGCGGCTTCTGGACGACTTCGAGAAGGAGACCCCCACTACCCGTGTCGTGCGCATGCGGCCCGGCTTGACGTTCAAGCGGGAGGCCGCCACGGGGATCCGGAGGCTGTTCGCCGGGCCGTTTCTCCCCGGTTCCGCCCTCCGGCCGGGGTTGCTTCCGTTCCTGCCCGTACCGCGGGGGTTGTGCTTCCAGGCGATCCATGCGGACGACGTGGCGGAGGGCTACCGGCAGGCGGTCGTGCGCGAGGTCCGGGGAGCGTTCAATCTCGCGGCCGACGGCCCGCTCGACCCGGAGAGCCTCGCCGCTTCCCTCGGGACGAGGCCGATCGTCGTCAATCCCGCCCTCGTGCGGTCGGTGGTCGCGACGCTCTGGTACGCGCGCTTGCAACCGACGCCGCCCGGCTGGCTCGATCTTGCGCTCGCGGTTCCGCTCGTCGACACCTCGCGGGCACGAGAGGAGCTCGGCTGGGTGCCGCGGCATACCGGGGCCGAAGCGCTCGAGGACCTTCTCGCCGGGCTTCGAGCCGGAGCGAGCGGGCACACACCCCCGCTGGCGAGCGAGACCGGAGGCCCCATGCGCCTGCGTGAGCTCGGGACGGGAGTCGGCGGACGTGATCGCTAGAGACGACGCGGAACATCGGCTCGACGAGGTCGGCGAGCTTGGTGACAGTAGAGGCATGCCGGGCACTGGAGCGGTAGCTCCTGCACCGCAGCCTGTTGTCGGTAGCGGTGCCGTTACAGCCGTGAGCCGCTTTTTTCGCGGGCGCGACGGCCGTATCGAGGCACTGCAGCCTCCGCTCACGATCTACCTTCAGGATCACTATGCGGGAGCCTCGGCCGGCCTGCACCTCGCCCGCCGGGCACTGGACGAGAACCACTCCACCCGCTACGAGCCGATCCTGCTCGAGCTCGCGCTCGAGATCGCGGAGGATCGCCGGGCGCTGCGGCTCCTGATGACGCGCCTCGACCTCGAGCCCTCGCGGGTCAAGGAAGGGATCGCCTGGATGACGGAGCGGCTCGGACGGCTGAAGCTGAACGGCCGGGTCACCGGTTACTCGCCTCTCTCACGGCTCCTCGAGCTCGAGTGGATCGCGGCCGGGATCGCCGGAAAACGAGCGCTCTGGCTCGCGCTCGCAGAGCTCGACGAGCCCTCGCTCCACGACCTGGAGCTCCTCATGCTCGCCGAGCGCGCCACATCCCAGCTCGAGCGCCTCGAGCCATGGCGGCTCGAGGCTGCCGCCGAGGCGCTCCGCTAGGCCGAGGCCCGGCGCGGAACGAGGCCCTACGCCGGGAGTCCCGGCGGGCGCGAGGGGAGCTCTCGTTCGAGTAGAACGGCCGCCAGAAGCCGAACTCGGCTGCCACCCAGGTCTCGAGCGCGTCGATGAGGCGAGTCTCCAGGATCGGCCACAATGAATGCGACGAGCCTTAGCTTGTTCTCGCATGAGGTCCGCTCATGCCCAGTGGACACCGACCCGCCCCCGAAGGAGGACGACCGATGCCGCTCATCAACTCAGATACTCTCCCGACCGGAAACCTCGAGGGTGCAGACCACGGATCGACGATCTCGGTGATCCTCGACGACAGCGAGCCGGGCCGCGGGCCGCGGCTTCACCGCCATCCCTACGACGAGACGTGGGTGATCCAGAAGGGCAATCTCACCTTCCAGCTCGGAGACGAGAGCATCGCCGCCGCGCCGGGCGACATCGTCATCGCCCCGCCCGGCGTGCCGCACAAGTTCAGAAACGAGGGGCCGGGACGTGCCTCGCTCGTCTGCATTCACGCCCATCCCACGTTCATCACGGAATGGCTGCAATAAGGCGGCGCCGAGACGTTCCAGCGCGACTCGCGGCCGGTGTGGAAGCTCAGGCGATCGCGAAGGTGACCGTGACGTCTTCCTCGGTCTGCACCGTGCCGGCCTCGACGGGCGTCGACGCGGCGGCCGCCGCTTCCTTCGGCGCCGGGCTGTAGGTCACCGGCGAGCTCGAAGTCTCGGTCACGGTCCGTACGGCGCCGAGCTTCACGTGCGAGGCCGCCGCGATCGCGAGGGCCCGCGCCCGGGCATCGGCGACCGCCGCCGCGAGCGCCCGCCGTTCGAGGCCGAGCTGGCCGGACGGGGTCAGCGTCGGGCCGCTGATCGTGTTCGCGCCGGCCGCAACGGCGGCGTCGACGATGGCGCCCGCCTTCGAGATCGCCTTGGTCATCACGGTGACCGAGTTGCTCGCCGTGAAGTCGAGGATCTTCGTCCCGTTGTCGTTCGTGTTCGGCGACAGCGAGATCTCCGCGGTCTGGATGTCCCGTTCTGCGATTCCCTGCTTCTCGATCGCGGCGATCAGGGAGTTCATGCGGCGCGCGTTGGCGGCCAGCGCGGTCTTCGCGGTCGTGGCGGTCACCGACACCCCGAAGGTGAACTCGGCCTGATCCGGGACGGTCGTGACGATGCCCGTGCCGTTCACGGTGATCGTCCGGGCGGTGGTGCCACGGGTAGCGGCGGCCGAGGCGCCGGAGGTCGCGGCCGCTCCGGCGAGCAGGGCCAGGCAGGCCGCGCAGATCCAGTGTCGTCTCATGTCACCTCTACGCCGCACGTTCGTCGATCGTCACAACGCTCAACACTACTCGGGGCGCTCTTTACATGTCCCTAAGGGCGCGTCCGTTACGGTGGCACCTGCTGCGGTCCCTCGTCCAGGAGGTTGGTTACGTGTCGCGGAAGCTTCGTTTTGCCCTGCTCTTCTTCGTCGTTGCATTCGCCGTGCCCGCTGCGACCGCCAAGGCGGTTGCCCGAATGCCGGTCGGCTTCTACGACGACCCGAGCTTCCGCTGGGCAGAGGATCCCGTCGTGAACCTGAAGGCGGCCGAGAGCGCTCACGCCTCGATCATCCACGTGCTCGCCGACTGGGCGACGATCGCCCCGACGAAGCCGACCTCGCCCCTGAACGGCGACGACAAGGCCTACAACCTCTCCGATCTCGACGCACTCGTCGAGTCCGCGCAGCACTTCGGCTTCCAGGTGCTGCTCACGATCTCCGGCACCCCGAAATGGGCGAACGGAGACCAGACACCGAACCACGCACCGACGAACCTCGCCAACCTCACCTCGTTCGCGCACATGCTCGCCTCCCGCTACAACGGCCGCCACGCAGGCCTCGGGATCGTGTCCCGGTTCTCGGTCTGGAACGAGCCCAACCTCCAGTCGTTCCTCACCCCGCAGTTCGAGGGCTCGACGATCGTCAGCCCGGGCATCTACGCGAAGCTGTACATGGCCGCATACAAGGGGATCAAGGCCGGGAACCCGAACGCGCTCGTCGCGGCGGGCGAGACGTCGAACCGGGGCCGCAACCACCATTCGGCGTCGGTGGAGGACTCCGTCGCGCCCGCGACGTTCGCGCACCTGCTCTCCGAGGCCGCACCGCACATCCCGTTCGACGCCTGGGCGACCCACCCGTACCCGTCGGTCGACCGCCTCGGACCGAACCAGAAGGTCGCCTACCCGAACGTCGCGTTCTCGACGATGACCCGGTTCGGGAAGGACCTGCAGACCTGGTTCCACCGTCGGGTCCCGATCTGGGTCACCGAGTACGCCGAGCAGACGACCCCCCAGCACACGGGCGGGGTGACGTATTCGCAGCAGGCCTCGGACGTCAAGAAGGCCCT
>DASZLW010000269.1:0-5626 GCA_035552175.1 Gaiellaceae bacterium
GAAGACGGCCCACTGCGTGCCCTCCATGATCGACTCGCTGATGTAGTTGAAGAGCCGGCGGACGTTGATGTACCGCCACTCGGGATCGCTCGACATCGTGCGAGCGCCCCAGATCCGGATCCCGCGGCCGGGGAAGGCACGGATGCAGTTGATCCCGCGCTGGTTGAGGCCGCCCTGCTCCTCGGCCGTGACCTGGAAGCCGAGGCCGTTGACGCCCATCGTGACCTCGTTCGCCGGGGCCTTGTGGACGCCGCGGGTCCCGTCGGTGCGGGCCCACACGCCGGCGACGTGGCCGGACGGCGGCACGAGCAGCGGCCGCTTCGTGATCGGGTCCATCACCTCGAGCCACGGGTAATAGAGCGCGGCGAACTTCGAGTCGTAGCCCGCGGCGTTCATCCGCCAGTCGAGGATGTCCTGAGGATTCATGTTCGGGGGTGCGTCGAGGATCGCCATCCGGTCGCCCATGTTCTCGCAGTGGGCGATCATCTTCCCCTGTAGGTCGCGCAACCCGGTGTCGTCGCCGTTCGTCGCGAACGTCATCAGGTCGGGGACGATCACCATCGTGACCTCGTCGACCGCGGCCAGGCCGCCCATGCCTTCGCGCTTCGCGACGTCGCCCTCGAACTGCGAGGTGGTGATGTTGTCGCCCGACTGCTTGGGCATCGAGAGGGTGAACTTGCCGGGCGACAGCGCGACGTCCGGGAGGCTCGCGCCGGTCTCCTCGATCTTGATCAGCTTCGAGGCGGCGTTGACCTTCGTGACGATGTAGTTGCGGCCCTTCTTCACGCTCAGGCCGTCGTGCTCCTCGGAGTCCGACCCGGCTGTGACGATCAGCTTGTAGGTCTGCGGCGCGTCGGGGGCGGCGCCTTCGCCCGGGCCGTCCTCGGTCGTGAGCTCGAGCTTCACGTCCACCGAGGCGCCGTCGAGCGCGACCGCGCGGAACGCCTCGGCGGACGGGTCGCCGGCGGCCGGCAGCGCGGCCATGCGCTGGCCGCCCTCCGCGTTCCCGACCCGGACGATCCAGCAGAGCCCGCCCCCGTTCTGGAACCAGCCGTACACCGAGTGCGCGAGGTAGGCGCCCTCCATGAACGGGCCGTTCTCTGGGTTCTGCTGATCGCCGAAGATCGTCGCGAACTGGGTCCAGTTCGCGATCCTGGTCGCCCGGTTCACGGGGCCACCCGGCGCAAGGCCGACGAACGCGGCGATCGACGTCCCTACCCCTTCGATCGGCTTGTTCGCCGAGGGAACCTCCTCGACGTATACGCCAGGGGTCAAATAACTTGTCGCCATCTCACTCCCTTCTCTCTGTCGATCGACCGGTGTGGAGCTCCCGAAGCAGCGCGTCGGAAGCGGAATCGCGGATGAGTCTTGGGGCCGAGCTGCCGGGGTCGAATACCTGCATCTCCGCCTCGTCGCGCGGCCAGAGGATCAACTTGGCCTTCGGGGCGGCAACGCGAACGCGGGCGCCGAGATCTCCGGTGTCCGCGAACCCGTTCGTGCGTCCCCAGTAGCCGAGCACGATCGCGTCCGGCTGAAGCTGACGTGCCTGCTCGACGAGTGCGTCCGGAAGATCGTCCTCGCCGACGACCTCCAGTCCGCCGTCCTCGAGAACTCGTGTCATTCCGAGCCGAGCGACGGGTTCCAGGTTGCCGATCAGAGCCCGTCGAGACACAGCCGCAACTCTGGTTTTTCCCGGCACCGGGTGCCAGAGGAGGGCGGTCAGCGATTGGGGCAGCAAACCTGCCCCCAGATCGTGGTCGAGCAAGCTTGCTCGTTCGTCAGCCAAGCGATGCTTGACCGGCTTGCGGGTCAAGCAAGCTTGACCCTCGGGCCGCCGCCGGCCTTTGGTTTGCCGAGCGCAAGCTCCGCCTTGGGGCCGGGAACCTTCAGCGTGCCCCTCGCGAGCTCGCCGTCCGGGCCGCGCGCCTGCACCGTGTAGGACCCTTCCTTCAAGCGGTCGAAACGGAACGTGCCGTCCTCGTCGGTGGCCGTGAGCTGCCCCGTCTCGAGGACGCTCACCCATACGTTCCGGACGGGCTCACCCTCCTCGCCGAGGACGACCCCGCCGCCGAAATGCAGCTCGAGCATCGTCGCGACGCGCGCGTCGCGATCGAAGAGACGGGTCGTCGCGGTCGTGACCTCGGGGCCCCGCTCGACCTCGGTCCCCGCCTCGCATGCGAGCGTCACGACGAAGTTGAAGGACGCCTTGTACTGGCCTCCGACGGCACTCCAGAAGTCGGAGGCGTCCTCGTGGCGCTCCTGCGCTGTGCGGGTGCGGAGCGGGAAACGCTGTGAGCCGTTGGAGAGCGCGGAGGTGAGGACGTCGGTCGGGAGGGTCGGGAATGCGTAGAGGACGGCCATCGTCTGGGAGAGGATCCGGTGCTCGTCCTCGACGGCCCGCGTCCAGGCGGTGACCGCGTAGGAGGCGTCGATCCGGAGGGGCGGGCGGATGTCGTAGGTACGGCCGTTCGGCGCCGTGCGCTCGTCCCACTCGATCGGCCGGTAGTCCTTGGCCTCGCGGATGTCGTAGAGGAAGAGGTTGACCGCGGGCGTCGAGAGCGAGGCGGCCCATTCCTTGTCCGGCGCCTCGAAGACGATCTCGATCCCGTCGAAGCCGTGGCGGTCGAGCTCGCGCTTCAGGAGCGTCCGCAGTGACTCGTCGAGGTCGGCGAGCATCGTGTTGATCGGCACCTGGATGGTCGTCGCCACGGCTGCACTCAATCATCGACGAACTGGGTACGTCTGTCAGGAGCCGGACGGGTAGCGCTTCTTTGCGCCTTCGGGCAACGGAGAGGGCAGTTCTGCTGCCCGACGAGCCCGCATCCACGTCGGCTCCGGGACCGCGGCCGGCGATCTCGGCGGGAATCGCCTTCGAGACAGCCTCGCCGCGGCGGTGGGAGCGGGAGTGCGCGCGTCGTATGATCGACGCGTGCCTGGGAAGGCTCCTGAGCCGGTTCAGCTCGCGGAGAGCGCGTCGTCGCGCGACCCGAACGTACGCCGCGGGGAGGCCGAGCAGGGCGCGGCATCCTCGCCGGTCGCCGCATTCCAGCGGCTCGCGGCCGAGATCGGCAACCACGCCATCGCGAGCCTCGCCGGCGGGTTCGCGCCGGGCGGCACCCGGATGGGCGCCGGGCGAGCAGCTGCCTTGTCGGTCGCACGAGATGACGACGGCGGCACGCCCGCAGCGACGGTGCCGCCTGCCACGACGTCGTCCTCGGCCCTGTCCTCGTCCCCGGACACGACGACCGATGCGACCGCACAGCCGGCCGGCTCCTGGACGGCGCCGTTCGATCTCGGCGCCCAGGCGGACACGGCCGGTGCGAGTGCGGCGCTCGTCGACATCAAGGCGAAGCTCGACGAATGGAAGGAGGTCGGGTTCGAGGCGGAGATGAACCTGGCGTACGGGGCCGTCGATCGCGCCCTCCGGAGCGTGTCGGTCGCAAATCGCGCGCTCACGGCCGACGAGGCGACGCAGTTGACCGCCGCCGGCCTCATCGCGCACCAGGCGTATGTCGACGCCCTCGCGAACTTCCAGGCGATGATCGCGGCGGAGCTCGACAAGTACACCGGCGTCGACGCCATGGCCGGCCTCGATGCGATCGCCGAGGAGACGCACAAGGCCTTCATGGGCGGGAAGGACGAAAACAACCTCGCCAAGGCGAAGGAGGCGCTCGAGAAGGCGCACTCGCTCGGTGGCGAGGTCGAGAAGTACGTCGGGTACGCCGAGAAGACCAAGAGCTTCATCAAGGCGGCGGGGAAGCTCACCGAGATCAAGCAGGGTCTGGGCGAGTTCAACGAGAAGCTCGAGACCGCCGGCTCGATCGCCGACCTCGCCGAGTCCGTTCTGACGCTTGCCGGCCAGCTCAACCAGCAGCCGAGCGAGATGCAGTCCGACATCGGCAAGTTCCGCGCGACGTTCAAGATCATCGACTTCGCGATCTCGAAGAGCAAGGTGCCCGTGATCGGCCAGATCTGGGAGGGCTACATCAAGCCGTGCGCCGAGATCGCGTTCAAGCAACTCGGGAAGCTCGACGAGATGGGCGACGCCCAGACGCGGCTCTCACGCGTCGACGAGTGGTGGGAGACCGCGGGCAAGGGGATGGCGGCGCCGTCGATCGAGGCGAGCGGCCTCGAGGGGATCGCTCTCGCGACCTACTTCCGCGGCGGCCAGCAGATGCTCGACTTCATGTGGTCGCTCTTCCGCGGCCCCGACCCGGACGCGGTGCCGAGCGGGGTCGAGGCGGTGTTCCTCCAGTTCCGCTCGCAGTTCAACGAGGGGGAGGACGAGAACGACAAGATCGAGACCGACACCAAGTGGTACAACCCGCTCACCTGGTTCGGTCAGAAGCACTCGCCGAACCTCCTCGACTGGGTGAAGAAGCACAAGGAGACGGTCTGGTCGATGCTCTACGGCGAGCTCACGCACCCGTAGCCGCCCCCGACGGCGACCGGGATCGGTCGGCGGAGCCGCGGCGGCGGGCGAGGACCATCGTGTCGCGAACCTCCGGCCGGCGCGGCGTCGGCATCTTCGCGGCGTCGATTCCGCGTTCGGTCACGTCGAGCCGCATGCCGCGGCTCGCTAGCCGCGCCGCCGCCGTCGTCGGCCAGGATCTGACCCTGGCTCGACGTCGTCTACAGGCCGGGGACGGCGTATGATCCGCGGCGAGGATGGTCAACAGGGTGCATGACTTCGGGCACCGGACGCCGCGGCCGGTCGAATCCAGGTCGGGTCGAGGGCCTGCGCCCCTCGACCGCGAGCACCCGCTGTTCGAGATCCAGCGCTCTGCCGGGAACCGCGCCGTCTCGGATCTCGTCTCGAACCCGTCGCGGTCGCCCGGCCTCCTCCGCGCGCTGCTCCTGCGCGACGGTCCGGCCGCCGGGCCCACGCCCGGTGGGGTGCAGGACGTGCCGATCGGCCAGCCGCCTCCGGTGACCGTCTCGCCCGCAGAGCTTGCGGCAGGCCCGTCCGCGCCGCCGAACACCGTCAGCTACGCGGGTGGCTCCGGTGCCGCGCCTCCGACCGCCGCGCCGGCGTCGACACCGGCCCCCGCGGGTGGAACCCCGGCGCCTGGCCCCTCGGCTCCGGCTCCGGCTGCGGCGACCCCGGCGACCACGACTGCCACCTCGCCGCCGACCGACGACAGCCATGCACATCTCGATCCGACGCTGACGGTCGATCCGTTCAACGTGACGCTCACGCTGACTGTCGCCGACCTTCACGCATGGCGATCGAGCCACCACCTTGCAGACGTGGACTTCCTCGCGGATCCATCGGTCGCGATCTCGGTCGGCACCGATCCGGCCCACGCCGTGGCGGGGCAGGCGGCCGTGAACCTGATGCTCGTGCACGTCAAGCAGAACGGCGAGTCGGTGCTCGACCTGGGCTTCGGCCCATCGGTCACGGTCGACGGTAGCGGCGCCTCGGTCGGCGCCCAGGCGACGGCCGAGCTTCACGTCACCGATCGCGCCTCCATCACCTTCACCGCGACGGCCACCCCGACGCCGAACGGAAGCGGCGGGCTCGACGTCAACTCGAGCGCGGTCGTCGGGGCGGCGTTCCACTTCCCGTAGGCCGGCTCGTCCGGCCGGACCGTCCTGCCCGGCCGTCGGTCGGGTTCGGCGTCCC
>DASZLW010000270.1:0-5702 GCA_035552175.1 Gaiellaceae bacterium
GACGCGGCTGCGGTAGGTCAGGTGGACGGCGAGGATCTTCGTCGGCTCGACGGGCGCGAGGAAGCGCGCGTCGGCCTCGTGAAGCTGCCGGCCGTCCTCGAGAACGATCGAGCCGCCCTCGAGCCGGCCCCAGGCCGCATCCCCGTCGAGCTCGACGCGGACTGCCCGCTCAGAGATGGCGCGCATACTCGTCCAGCTCCCAGTCCGTCACCCACTGCGAGTACCGATCGAGCTCGAACCGCTTCATCGTGAAGAACGTCTCGACGAGGCCGTCGCCGAGCCCCTCCCGGAGCCACGTGTCCGCCTCGAGCGCATCGAGCGCGGCGCCGAGATCGGCGGGGAGCTTCGATCCGGCGTGCGCGTCGTCGGCGCGGTAGGCGTCGCCCGACACGGGATCGGGCGGATCGAGCTCGCGTTCGATCCCGTCGAGGCCCGCGAGCAGCAACGCGGCGATCAGAAGGTGCGGGCACGCGCTGCCGTCGCCGGCGCGCACCTCGACCCGGCTTTTCGAGCCGGACTCGTTCGGCACGCGAACGAAGGACGTGCGGTTGTCGTGGCCCCAGTTGACGTGCGTCGGGGCGAGGCTGTCCGGAACGAGCCGCTTGTACGCGTTCACCGTCGGCGCGAGGAGCGCCATCAATGCCGGCCCGTGCTCGAGGATGCCCGCGACGAACCGGCTGCGCATCACGCCGAGGCCGTGCGGGAGGTTCGTGTCGGCGAAGGCGTTCGTCCCGTCGGCACCGGAGAGCGACAGGTGGACGTGGAAGCCGGAGCCGCCCTGATCGTTGAACGGCTTGCCCATGAAGGTCGCGACCATGCCCTGGCGTGCAGCGATCTCCTTCACCGCCGTCTTCAGCAGGAACGCCCGGTCGGCGGCGTCCAGCGCATCGGAGTGCTCGATGTTGATCTCGTACTGGGAGTTCATGAACTCGTGGTTCGAGGCGAACGGCCGCAGATCGAGCTGGTTGCAGGCGTGGAGCATCTCGAGCACGATCCCGCGCGGGTCGGAGACCGCGCCGACCGTGTAGACGCGGGAGAGCTCGTCGACGTAGCGGCGGAGGCCGCCGCGAGCGGTCGGGTCTCGTTCCAGCAGGAAGAACTCGAGCTCGGGCCCGACGACCGGGGAGAGCCCGCGCTCGGTGTAGCGGTCGACCACGCGCCTGAGCGCGCCGCGCGAACATGTCGCCGCCGCCGCCGAGCCGTCGAGAAGCATCGCGTCGCCGATGCACCAGGCGAGGTCGGGCTGCCATGGGACGATTCGCAGCGTCTCGAGGTCGGGGCGAACAGACAGGTCGACGTATCCCTCCTCACCGCCGACCGTCGGCGTGTGCCGCAGGTCGGTGGACATCACCGCGGCGCAGAATGCGATGCCGTCCTCCGCCAGGTGCTCGAACTTCGAGATCGGGATGTCCTTCCCGCGCGCGATCCCGTGCAGGTCGGTGTAGAGCAGCCGCACCGCGCGCACCGCCTTGTCCTGAAGGGCCGCGACCGTCGTGCCGGCAGCTTCGCTCCTCATGCCGCGACCCGGACGGGCAGGCGCTTGACGCCGTTGAAGAAGTTCGAGCGGAGCCGGTCGGGCGGCCCGGCCGGCTCGATGCGGTCGAGATAGGGGAGCATCTCCTCGAGCCAGATTCTGACCTCCATGCGGGCGAGGTGCGCACCGAGGCAGAAATGCGGGCCGCCGAGGCCGAAGGTGAGGTGCCGGTTCGGCGAGCGGGCCACGTCGAAACGATAAGGGTCGGCGAAGCGGCGGCCGTCGAAGTTTCCGGATGCGTACCAGACGACCACCTTGTCGCCGGGCTCGATCACCTTCCCGTGCGCCTCGACCCGGAGGGTCGCGGTGCGCCGGAAGTGGTGGACCGGATGCGCCCACCGGAGGATCTCGTCGGCGGCGCTTGCCGCGAGAGACGGGTCGGCGGCGAGCCGTGCCCGCTCCTCCGGATGCTCGAAGAGCGCCTGCAGGCCCAGCGAGATCGTGTGGCGCGTCGTCTCGTTCCCGGCGGTCGTGAGGAGGATGAAGAACGTCTCGAACTCGCGAGGTGTGAGGCGGACACCGTCGACCTCGGCCTCGACGAGCCTCGTCGTGATGTCGTCACGCGGCTCGCGGCGTCGTGCCTCGCCGAGCTGCAGGCCGTAGGACATGAGGTCGGCCGCATACGGGCTCGAGAACGGCAGCTTCCGGAGCTCCGCGTCCCGCAGTGCCACCTCGGCGACCGCGGCATCGCCCATCACCTCGGGGTCGGTATTGCCGAGCAGCTTGTCGCCGAGGTCGATGAGGAGGCGGCGATCCTCGACCGGGAGCCCCATGATCTCCGAGAACACCCACATCGGCAGCTCGGAGGCGACGTCCGCGACCCAGTCGAACTCGCCTCGCCCGACTGCGCGGGCCAGGATCTCCCGCGCGAGCCCGCGGATCCGCTCCTCGTAGGCGTTCAGGACGCGCGGCGTGAAGCCCTGGTTGACGATCGCCCGCAGGCGGGTGTGCCTCGGCGGGTCGGTATCGATCATCGACTTGCGTGCCTCGAGCTCCTCGGGGCTGAGGTCCTGTAGAGACGTGCCCCCCGTCTCGCTCGAGTACGACCCGTAGTCCTTCGAGACGGCGACGATGTCGTCGTACCGCGTGAACGACCAGAAGCCCGCTCCCTCGTCCTCGTCCTGCCAGTGGAGCGGCTCGTCGCGGCGAAGCAGCTCGAACCAGTCGTGCGGCACGCCTCGAACCCATCGGTCGAGGTCCGTGAGGTCGATGTCGGCGAGGCCGAGCCCGGCGAGCGAGGGACCGGCGCTGCCCGACGTGGCGGGTACGTGCTCGGAGCGCTCGGCCTCGGCCTTCGCAGCGGCGGCGGGCGGCGTCAGGCTCACCTGGATCGTGCCGGCGTTCACGCGCGCCCGGAAGATCGGGAGCGACTCGAGCGCCGGCGGCGAGAGGACGTCGCCCGTGCGGAGATCGAACTCGGAGCCGTGGCACGGGCAGACGACGATCGCGCCGTCGAGGTCGCCGTCGACCAGCGCGCATTCCTGATGGGTGCAGGTGCCGTCGAAGGCGACCCATTCGCCTTCGACCCGGCCGAGACAGACGGCGCGGCCCGCAATCTCGATCTCGCGGAGCATCCCGTCGGGCTCCTCGGTGTCGGGGCCCGCGTCGTGCCATGTCGTCGTCATGGCGTCCAGAGCTCGCGTCCGATCCGCTCGGCGCACTCGACGAACGCAATCACGTCGTCGTCGCCGGTACGGAAGTTGACGATGCACGGCCGGATGTAGACGCGGCCGTCGATCTTCGCGTGCGCGACCCAGAACTCGCCGCCTTCCTGGATCCGGCGCACGATCTCCATGTTGTGCGCGTCGAGGTCCGTGACTCCCGGCGGAGCGTGCCGGAACGGGACGATCGAGAGGTGCGGCACCGACGGGAGGGGCTCCAGCTCAGGGCTCTCGACCACGCGGTCGTAGAGCAGCCGCGCCTGTCCGAGGTTGCGCTCGACCTCGCCGATGAAGGCCGCCGCCCCGTGAACCCGGAGCGCGAGCCAGAGCTTGAGGGCTCGGAACGGACGCGAGTACTCGAGGGTCGTGTCGGCCGCATGGAGCTCCTCGCGGTCGTGCGGCATGTACGAGCCCTCGTGCCCGAGTGCTGCCGCGAGGTCGCGGTGGTTTCGCACGAGCACGACCCCGCAGGCCTTCGGGAGGTAGAGCCACTTGTGGGCGTCGATCGAAACGGAGTCGGCGCGCTCGATCCCGCGAAAGAGCGGCGCCGCGCTCGGCGTGCGTGCGGCCGGCAGCCCGTAGGCGCCGTCGATGTGAAGCCACACTCCGCGCTCGGTGCAGACGTCCGCGAGCTCGTCGATCGGATCGACAGCGCCCGTCAGCGTCGTCCCGGCGGTCGCGACGACCGCGACGGGCGTGATCCCGGCGGCTCGATCCGCGTCGATCGCCGCGGCGACGGCGTCGGGGCGGAGCCTGCGCCGTTCGTCGATCTCGAGCGCCCGCACCCAGCCGGAGCCGATCCCGAGCAGCTCGGCCGCGCGCACGACCGAGTAATGCACCTCGTTCGAGCAGTACATCGCGAGCCGCCGGCCCGAGAGGCCGTCGTGGCGCGAGCCGGGGATCGCACGCTCGCGCGCGGCGGTGAGCGCCGTGAGGTTCGAGACGGTGCCGCCGCTCGTGAACGAGCCTGCCTCGCCCGGGAACCCGACGAGCTCGCCGGCCCAGCGGACGGCCTGCTCCTCGACCTCGGATGCCGCACCCGCCCACACGGCGAGATTGACGTCGTAGCAGGATGCGAGCGCGTCTGCGATCACGCCGATCTCGAGCCCCGACGAGGCGATGAAGGCGAAGAACCGTGGGCGCGGCTGGGCGATGCTCTGATCGAGGGCGCGCGCAGCGTCGAGGATCGCCTCCTCGCTCGACGTGCCGTGCTCCGGAAGCGCCTCCTGGAGCAGTGCCCTCAGCCGCTCGTCGACCGGAGGCTGGCCGACCCGGAAGTGGTCGAAGCTCCGCCACGCGTCGCGGATCACGGATTCGGCCCGCGCAAGCGCCGCATCGCGTCCGACATCGAGCCGGAGCCCCGACCTCTCAGTCCCGATCGGGCTCATGGGGCCGACGATAGCGCCGTGAGCTACCCCCGCGTGTCCGCGTAGACCTCGTAACGGTCGACCGAGACACGATGCCCGGCCCACTCCTGGAACACGTGCCCGAGCTTCGCCGGCATCTCCTCGTCGAAGGTCGCCTCCGCCGCCTCGGCGTCCTCGATCGAGGCGAAGAAGGTGATCGACATGAACTTCCCGTCCGGGGTCACGAGCTCCATCGCTCCCTCGTACCCGTCGAGCCCCTCGACCATCGGACGGATGATCGAGACGGCCTCGTCCATCGTGCTCTTGGCCGCCTCGACGTCGATGCCTTCGAACCGTGCGACGCGTGCGATCATGATGCTCCTTCCGTTGCCGGGATTGACGTTTGCCCGACTCTGAGGGCCTGGCGTCCGCGAGTCAAGCCTGAGACGATCCGCTGATCACTCGGAAGACGATGGATCAGCCGCGGCGTTGGGCGTGTGCGGCGAGCGCGGGGATCGCGTTGTACGTCGCGATCGACGTGGCACTCGTCTTCCTGCGGCCGCGCCTGAGCGTGCTGCACAACGCAGAAAGCGACTACGGCAGCCGGGGTCGCTGGGCGTGGGTGCTGGATCTCAACTTCGCGCTCCGCTGCGCGCTCAGCCTCGCCGCGGTTCAGGCGCTTCGGCTTGCCGTGGCCGGGCGACGGCTTCACGCCGGCCTCGCGCTGATCGTGGTCTGGGCGGCGCTTCCGGGCTCCTCGCGTTCTTCCCCGACGACCCGGTCGTGACCCGGACGGATGGGGCCGGCGACGTGCACGTCGTGTTTGCCGGCGTGGCCTTCGTTGCGATCGCCATCGGCACGCGTGTCGCGACACGCGCGCTGCGTCGCGATCCGCGCTGGGAGCCGTCGCGGCCGCGCTCACCGTCCTCTCGTGGGGCGCGCTCGTCCCGATCGTGCTCCTCGGGAAGGCGCATCTCCGGCCGCACTCGCTCGGCGGGCTCTGGGAGAAGCTGTTCCTGGCAGTCGAGCTCGCGTGGCTCCTGCTTGCCTCGATCTGGGTGGCCCGCGGCGGAAACGCGGATGCGCCGCGCGAAAATCCCGCTGCGAGCGGAACCGTCCCACCGATTTAAGAAAGCCGGCACAGAGCTGTGACACCTGCCG
>DASZLW010000271.1:0-1502 GCA_035552175.1 Gaiellaceae bacterium
ATGCCCTTCGGCGGCACGACGACGATCGACGACGTCGAGTCGGGCCAGACGGCGGCGGCGTTCGGGGGCACGACCTGCCACGTCGACTTCTGCATCCAGGGGAAGGGCCAGACCTTCGCCGACGCGCTCTCCGACTGGCGCGCGAAGGCCGAGGGGAAGCAGTTGATCGACATGGGGTACCACATCGCGGTCACCGACCTGACCGGCGAAGGCGCCCTCGAGGAGCTTGCCGGGCTGCCTGACCAGGGCGTCACCTCCTACAAGCTCTTCATGGCCTACAAGGGCGCGCTGATGGTCGACGACGAGACGCTGTTCAAGACGATGGAGGTCGCGGCGAAGACGGGAGCGCTCGTGATGGTGCACGCCGAGAACGGCGACGCGATCGACGTGCTCGTCAAGCAGGCGCTCGCGGCCGGGCACACCGAGCCGCACTGGCACGCTCTCACCCGCCCGCCGGAGACCGAGGGCGAGGCGACGAATCGCGCGATTCAACTCGCCCACGTCGCGGGGTCGCCGCTCTATGTCGTCCACGTGTCGTGCAAGGAGTCCGTCGAGCCGATCGCGATGGCGCGCGCCAAGGGCTGGGACGTATGGGGCGAGACGTGCACGCAGTACTTCTTCGTCGACTACACGTTCCTCGAGCGGCCGGACTTCGAGGGCGCGAAGTACGTCTACACCCCGCCGCCGCGCGACAAGGCAAACCAGGAGGTGCTCTGGGATGCGGTGCGCACAGACGTCTTGTCGGCGATCTCGACCGACCACTGCGCCTTCAGCTGGGACGGCCAGAAGACGCTCGGCCGCGAGGACTTCTCGAAGATCCCGAACGGAGGCCCGGGCCTGGAGAACCGGCTCCAGATGATCCACACGTTCGGTGTCCGCGAGGGCCGGATCACGCTGAACCGGATGGTCGAGCTCCTCGCGACGAACCCGGCGAAGCTCTTCGGCCTCTACCCGCGCAAGGGCACGCTCGCGGTCGGCTCGGACGCCGACATCGTCATCTTCGACCCGGAGAAGCGCGTGACGATCTCGGCGGCAGGCCACCACTCGCGGATCGACTACAACCTCTACGAGGGAACCCAGGTCGTCGGCTCGCCCGAGGCCGTGCTGCTCCGGGGAAACGTGATCGTCGACGGAGGCGAGCTCGTCGCCTCCCCGGGGATCGGCCGGTTCGTCGCCCGGGCGAAGTTCGGAGAGGAGCTCCCCTCGACCCGCAGCGCCGTCACGGCGTGATCGCTGCGTCCTGGACGGTCACGATCGACCGGAGGCGCGCTCGTGCGCTTCAAGTTCGCGCCCGCGGGCGAGGCAACGGATGCGGCTGCTCGATCGAGCTGACGTTCAAGGGATTCCAGCGGCTGTTCGAGCCGCTGCTGCGCGGGAAGATCGTCGACGAGATCGAAGGCAACCGCGGCCGGAAGCTGAAGGAAGCGCTCGAGTCGCCCTAGCCGGCTCCCGGCTCCGGCCCGCCCCGACCCGGCGCCCCTAGTGCTGCCGGTCCGGCCGCG
>DASZLW010000272.1:0-12014 GCA_035552175.1 Gaiellaceae bacterium
CGAGCACGAGGTCGTCTGCCTCATCGGCGCATCCGGCTCCGGAAAGTCGACGCTGCTCCGCTGCATCAACCTGATCGAGCCGATCAGCGCCGGGCGGATCGTCCTCGACGGCGAGGTGATCACGGTGCCGGGCGTCGATCGTAACCGCGTCCGCCAGCGGATCGGGATCGACTTCCAGGCGTTCAACCAGTTCCCGCACATGAGCGTCCTCCGCAACGTGACGCTCGCACAGCGCTCGGTCCTGGGGCGATCGCGGGTGGAGGCGGACGGGCGGGCGCTCGAACTGCTCGACCGATTCGGCCTCGCCGACAAGCGTTCCGAGTATCCGGACCGGCTGTCCGGCGGCCAGCAGCAGAGAGTCGCGATCGTGCGGGCGCTCGCGATGGATCCCGAGTTGATGCTCCTCGACGAGGTGACGAGCGCACTCGATCCGGAGCTCGTCGGCGAAGTGCTCGAGGTAATCCGTGGTCTGGCGGCGGGCGGGATGACGATGGTGATCGCGACCCACGAGATGGCGTTTGCACGCGAGATCGCGAACCGGGTCTGCTTCCTCGACGGGGGCAGGATCCTCGAGCAGGGAGCGCCGGCGGAGATCTTCACCGCGCCGCGCGAGGCGCGAACGAAGCAGTTCCTGCAGCGGATCGTCGCCGCAGGACGCCTTTGATCCGGTCCGCACAGAGGGGCGAACCCCCGGTGTCTGACACCAGATCTAGACGCTCGAATCCTCGGTGAGCAGGGGTTTCGTCGGAACCGTCCGGGTCGAGGGCCCTCGTCTGGCACCTTTTCCACAGGGAGTGCGAAGCTCGATCGGTGGGGCGGTACGCTTCGTGCATGCTCGACCCCGTGTCCCAGATCGACGTGACGATCGAGCCTCTCGACGACTACCTCGTGATCCAGCCGCTCGACGAGTCCGAGACCTCGTCGGGCCTGATCGTTCCGGTCAACGAGGCGGCTCAGTGCGCGACGGGAATCGTCGTCGCCGTCGGGCCCGACGTCTCAGCCGTCGAGCCGGGCGACAAGGTGCTCTACCCCCGCGACGCCGGCTACGAAGTGCGCCTCGTCCGCTCGAGCCACCGGGTTCGCGTGCTCAAGCGCGACGAGCTCATCGCCCGCGTCCACGACTGACCGATGGCGATCCGCCGGTCGACCCGCGGCGCTCGATCCTCGTCGCCGGCGTCTGCCGCCTTGCCGTGTGCCGCCTTCCTCGCGTTCGCCGTGACTGTCGCCGCACTCGCCGCGCCGCTCCCCGCCGCCAAGACCGCGCGCGACCGTGCAGCCTGGCGCGCGATCCTGCACTGGCCGGCGCAGTGCGAGAACGGCTGGCGCGCGACGGCGGTGCCGGGCGCGGGAATCGAGCTCATGCCGACCGCCACGAGCGGAGAGCTCGTCGCCGTCGAGTGCTCCCCCGGTGCCTACCAGGGCGACGCGATGCTCTACCTCGTCGACCCGGCGAAGCAGGTGACCGGGCCGCTCGTCCTCCGCCTCTATGGAGACCCGGGGAACGGTCGTCCGGAGCTCGTCATGGCGACGACGATCCTCGGCGTCCTCGACTTCACCGAGAAGACGGGAACGCTGACCGTGCTCGACAAGTACAGGGGCCTCGGCGACTGCGGGATCTACTCGACCTACCGCCTCGAACACGAGGGATTCGTCCTCACCGGCGCACGCGCGAAGACCGCCTGCGACGGCAAGCCGCCGTTCTCGCCGCAGCGCTGGCCGAAGCTCCCGGCATAGGCCTTCCGGCCCCGCGAACGGCTACCCTTGCTCCGACCCGGAGAGGTGTCCGAGTGGTCTAAGGAGCGCGACTGGAAATCGCGTATGTGCCGAAAGGTGCATCGAGGGTTCAAATCCCTCTCTCTCCGCTCCCGGAGCCGGATCCCGCCTGGCGGGGTTCGGCCTTCCGCGCTTGATCGACCTGTGCGACCGGCGTCACGCGGCCGATACGGCTCTCGGGCGTGCGAGGCGCCGGAGGACGAAGATGAGGCCGACCCCGACCAGCACGAAGAGTCCGGCGGCGGCGAAGAGGCCGATTGCCAGAGCCGAGCCGTACGTATAAGCCCTGCCGCGGTACACGCGAACTCCGACCGTCTCCTCGAGGTCACTCCAACCCGCGCCTCTCACCTCTCCGAACACCTTGCGGCCCCCGGCGCCGAGCCGGCCGCCGAGGATCCAGTAGCCGGTGCAGTTCGTGACGGTGCGGGAGCCGTTGCTCGTGTACACGACGTGATCCCGGCAGCCCGTGACGGTCGCACGCGCACGGGTGCCGTGCTCGTCGACGAGAACGTAGTAGCCGCCCGTGCCCGCGAACACGAGCGCGACCAGGAACATCGCCACCACCGACAGCGTCCCCGGAGGAGCTCTTCGCATCGCGCGATCCTCTCACACCGCTCTCGGCTCTTCCTCACGGCCGCAACGGCCCTGACCGGGGTCGAGCCGACAACGGCCGGCCAGGTGAGCCCCGAGCCGGCGTCGCCGCGCAGGCTCACGGGCAACGCGCAATACTTCAGGCAGCGCACTACGACGCTCGAGTTCGAAAACGTCCCACGCCCGGAGGTCACCACCGATGCCAGTTCGCTCCTACCGTGTCCCGATGTCGATCGTGGCGCTCGCTCTTGCCGCCCTCGCCTCGTTCGTCTTCGCCGGCGTCGGCAGCTCCAGGGAATCGGCTCTGCCGACGTTGTACGTCGCCTACACGTCGAAGTGCACATTCACGATCTCGAACGACTCGGGCGGAGCTGTGACCTCGATCCCGTACGGCACCTACCAGGTGCAGGTCACGACACCCGGCTCGTTCAGCGGCGTCGACCTCTCCGGGATCACCGATTTCACCGCCTGCAAGGGCGCCGCCGCTTTCCAGCTCACCGGGCCGGGGGTGAACGTCCAGACGACCCTCAATGACGGCGACGCGTCCCAGGACGTGCTGAGCGCGACCTTCCAGGCGAGCTCGACCTACGTGGCGCAGGACAACAACCAGGCGTCCGTCACGCGCACGACCTTCACGACCACCGCCACGGCGGTCGGCGCGGCCTCGACCGCCACGGGCTCGACGACTACGACGGCGTCCTCGACCGGCACCAAGACGACCCCGACGACCGGCGCGAAGGTGCTCGGCACGATCAACGGGACTGTGACTGCTGCCGGGAACGTGACGCTGACCTACAAGAAGAAGACGGTCACCTCGCTCGTGCCGGGTGCCTACACGCTCTCGGTCGTCGACAGGAGCACGAAGGCGGGCTTCACGATCCAGGGCGGGGGCAAGAAGACAGCGGTCACGACAGCCGCCTACAAGGGCACGAAGTCGGCCAAGATCACGCTGAAGACGGGCCAGTGGTTCGCCTACGGGCTCGCGAAAGGCAGCAAGTACGGGTTCGTCGTCGCGGGCGGCGGGCTCTACGGCTGACCCGGTCCGACTCGAGGACCGACCGGGCACGGGGCTCGACCCGTCAGCCTTTGAGAACAGGATCGACGTACGTCTCGCCCGCGAGCACCGCGTCGATCGCTTGCATGAGGTGCATCGGCGGGACGTCCTTGACGACGACGCCGCGGACGCCCGCAGCGAGAGCGTCGCGAACGATCTTCGCCGAGGCCTCGCCGGTGAACAGCACGAGCAGCGTCTCGGGGGAGAGGCGCGCGGCTTCGCGTGCCACCTCGAGACCGTTGAAGTCCGGCAGCCCGTAGTCGATGACCGCGAGGCCGGGCCGGTGCGTCTCGAGCTCCGACACGGCTTCCGCTCCGGTTCCTGCCGCGGCGACGATGACGAAGCCCTCGCTCTCGAGGAGGGAGGCGAGCGACGAGCGGATCTCCTCGTGATCGTCGACGAGCAGGCAAGTGGGACGCTCGTGCGGCGCACGATGGTTCATTTCTGACATCAACCGAGCATCGGTGATTCGCCGCCTGGTTACCATCGGCCTTTCCATCACCCGGCATCCTCCTTTTGCAGGAGGACCTTTTGCGGTCAGTTGATCAGCGACTGGCGCAACGCACTTGCGACGGCCTGGGTGCGCGTGTCCGCCTCGAGCTTCTCCATCGCGTGCTTCACGTGCGTCCGGACCGTGAGCGGCGAGATCGAGAGGACCTTGCCGACCTGCTCGTTCCGCATTCCGTCTGCGAGGAGTCGGAGAATCTCCCGCTCCCGTTTTGTCAGCGCCGGTAGCCGATCGGTGGCCTGCGGGCCTGCGAGGACGCCGGCGAGCTCGGGGTCGATGTAGGTGCCCCCGCCGGCGACGATCCGGATCGCGCGCACGAGATCCGCGAGCGGCGACTCCTTGCGCAGGAATCCGCGGGCGCCGGCGTCGAGCGCCTCGAGCAGCAGGCTTCGCTCCGGGTAGCCCGTGTACAGGATCACGGCCGGTGCGTCCTCGGTCCCCGCGAGCTGGCGCAGGATCTCGATCCCGCCGAAGTGCGGCATCCGGATGTCGAGCACTGCGACGTCGGGGCGCCGGTCCGCGATCAGTCGCAGGGCATGCTCGCCGTCGTTCGCGCGACCGACCAGCTCGATCCCCGGCTCGCCTGCGAGGAACTGGGCGACGGCGTCCATGATCGCGGGATGGTCGTCGGCGACCAGCAGCCGCACCGCATCCCCGTCACCCCTCGAGCTCGCTTCGCCACCATTCATCGGGCCATGTTGTCCGCTCCGCAATCCTAGATCCTACTCAAGCCGGAGGACATTTGTCGAAAAGGCAGTATTCTTTATTGCGGACCAAGGGGGGGAGCGCTACGAAAGGGCAGGGGGTCTCGTATTTCGGTCCAGGTGTTGATCGCAGGGGACGAGGAGCCGCGGTGCGCGGCCCTCTCGGATCTCGTTTCCGTCGAGGAGGCGCTCGACCTCGTCGGCGTGGCGTCCGATGCCGTTTTGGCGATCGAGCTCGCGCGCACGACGCTGCCTGACGTCGTCGTGCTCGCCCCGCGCCTGCCCGGAGGGGGTGGTGCGCACCTCGCGAGCGAGCTCGCCCGAGCTTCGCCGCACAGCCGTCTGATCGTCGCCGCGGACCCCGGCGACCCGGCTGTCCTCGACGAGATGATCGGAGCCCGTGCGATCGGCTTCGTGCCGGACGACGCCGACCGCGCCGAGATCGTCGAGGCGATCCTCCGCGCGGCGCGTAACCAGTCGAGCTTTCCCGGCGACCTCGTCGGGAGGATCCTCTCCACGCCGCGACGGCCCGTCGAGGGGCGTGATCCGGGCCCGCCGCGAGCGGCCCTCGTCAGGCTCGTGGCGGCCGCCGAGAATGACCGCCGCAAGATTGCCGGGGACATCCACGACGACTCGATCCAGGTGATGACGGCGGCCGGGATGCGGCTCCAGATCCTCCGCAAGTCGCTCGATTCCCCGGATCAGATCCGCCGGCTCTCGGAGGTCGAGCAGACGATCCATCTCTCGATCGTCCGGCTGCGCCGGCTGATCTTCGAGCTCCGGCCCGCCGCCCTCGACCTCGATGGCCTTGGTGCGGCGCTCCGCCTGTACGCCGAAGGTGTCTCGGGCCAGAGCGGCTCGTCCGAGGTCGTCGACCTCCTCGCGGACGAGCCGTCCGAGGATTTCCGCGTCATCCTCTACCGCATCGGGCAGGAGGTTCTCTCGAACGTCCGGAAGCATGCTTCGGCGACCCACGTGAAGATCACGCTCGCCCCGAGCGAGGGCGGTTACCTGATCACCATCGCAGACGACGGGGTCGGCTTCGAGGCCGGCAAGGAACGGCTCGTTCCGGGTTCGGGCCTCGCGACCGCGCGTGAGCGCGCGGAGCTGCTCGGAGGACGGCTCGACGTCGAAAGCGCACCCGGCTCGGGCACGACCGTCGAGTACTGGCTTCCGGGGAACGGCGCATGAGCCGGCTCCGGGTGCTGATCGCCGAGGACGACGTCGAGGTGCGGAACGCCCTCTCGGAGCTGATCGGTGGCGAGCCGGATCTCGAGGTGATCGGCGCCGTCGGCGACGCGCTGGCGGCGATCGAGTTCGCCGCCGAGCACCGGCCCGACGTCGTCCTCCTCGACGTGAACATGCCGGGCGGCGGCGGCAAGGCCGCGGCGAAGGGAATCAGGCGCCGATCGCCGTTGACGAAGCTGATCGCGCTCACGGGCCACGACGATCGCTCGACGGTCTTCGGGATGCTCCAGGCAGGGGTGCTCGGCTATCTCGTGAAGGGCGGCCCGGTCGACGAGATCATCGAGGCGATCAAGCGGGCACCGGAGGGTCGGGGCAGCCTTTCGCTCGAGGTCACGGCCGACGTGATCCAGGAGCTCGCGGGCGAGCTGAGCGCGAGGTACCGCACGAACGAGCGCCGCCGTCTCCACGAGCGCCGCATCCGCCGGGCCCTCGTCGACGACCAGGCGCTCGGGATGGCCTACCAGCCGATCGTCTGCCTGACAGACAGGAAGGTGGTCGGGGCAGAGGCGCTCGCGCGGTTCGCGGGGCCGCCGAAGCGAGGGCCGAGCCTGTGGTTCGAGGAGGCCAAGCAGGTCGGGCTTGCGGAGGAGCTCGAGCTCCACGCGGTGCGGAAGGCGGTCTCGGCGCTCGGGCAGATCCCCGAGGACGCCTATCTCACCGTCAACGTGTCTCCGGGCACGCTCGCTCGCAACGGGTTCCACAAGGTCGTCTCGGAGCTCGACGGCTCGAGGCTGATCGCCGAGGTGACCGAGCATGCGCCGATCCAGGATTACGACCGGCTCGGCGAGGCGGTCGGGCGGCTGCGCGGAATGGGCGTTCGGCTCGCGATCGACGACGCCGGCGCCGGGTTCGCAAGCCTGCGGCACATCCTCCGGCTCAACCCGGACCTGATCAAGCTCGATCTGACCCTCATCCGCGACATCCACCGCGACCAGTCGAAGCGCGCGCTCGCGGCCGGCATGATCTCGTTCGCCCGCGAGATCGACGTCACGATCGTCGCCGAGGGGATCGAGCGCGCAGCCGAGGCGAAGACCCTGATCGAGCTCGGCGTCAACGAGGGCCAGGGGTACTACCTCGGGCGCCCCGGGCCGCTGCCGCTCGGCGACCAGCACTAGTCACCCGATCGCGCGAACGTGCTCACGGATCGCACCCGGGCCGCCGATACCCGGGAGGTCCGTCATGACCGTCATCGACATCAACAGAGCCGCGCGCCCGCCGATCCAGATCGAGTGCCTCGCCTGCGGGGCGGCACGCGTCGTCAAGGGGATCGCCCACGGCGAAACCGGTGAGTGCGAGCGCTGCCACTACCTCGGCTGGACGTACTCCGACGAGCTCGACGGGTCGACTCGCCGCATGATCATGAACGGGAAGCTCGCCGTGCCGCCGGTGCCGCGCCGTTACGTGCTCAAGCCGGGCGGATCGACTGTGGGAAGTGGAACAGCTCCCCGGGGTCGACCGCGCGCTTGATCCGCTGTAGTCGCGGGTAGTTCGCGCCGTAGTAGGCGTGCGCCCAGCCGGAAAGATCGCGGTCGATGTAGTTCTGGTAGGCGAACCCGGAGACGTACGGGCGCATCGAGGCATACGACGAACGCAGCCAGGCGAGCGCCGCCGCCTCCCCGGCGTGGCTGCTCCAGTATGCGAGGTACTGCGCCGAGCCGATCGCGTTCCGGTGGACGAACGCGGTCGCCTCCGGCGCGACGCGGTTGATCGCGCCGCCGTAGGAGTCGAGCAGGATCGCGCCGACGCCCTGCTCGACGGCTCGGAGCAGCGTCGAGCGGCCGGCGGAGGAGAGCGGCGCCGTCAGGTAGTCGGACTTCGCCGCGAAGGCCGCGCGGCCGAGGGTCCCCTGCGGGGTCTCGCCGGCGAGGTGGCACTGGGCGGTCGTCTTGCCGAGGCACCCGGCCCAGCGGAGTTGCGCGTCGAGGTAGCCCGAGCTCCCGGTCTGAAGGCGCGCGCCCGGGACCGCGAGGAGCGGGGCGAGCGTGCGGCGCAGGGCGCTCTCGGGCCCGAGGTACTGGCCGAAGACCTGAACCGAGGGGCCGCTCGCGAGTGAGCAGATCGAGAAGAGCTCGTCCGGTGCGTGCGGCATGGACGACTGCCACGCCTCGATCACGGACGAGGCCACAGACCAGCTCCAGTCCGCGAAGAAGTACGAGACGTTCGGCGCGGGATGAGTGCGGAGGGTGAAGTGCGTGACGATCCCGAAGTTGCCTCCGCCGCCTCCGCGGCAGGCCCAGTAGAGATCTTCGTTCTGTGCGGCGCTGCAGACGCGGTAGTGCCCATCCGCAGTCACGATCCCGAGCGAGAGGACGTTGTCGCTCGTCGTCCCGAACTTCCTGGAGGCGAGCCCGACGCCGCCGCCCTGGGCGAGGCCGCCGATCCCGACCGTGGCGCAGCTTCCGCTCGGGATCGCCCGGCCGCGAGCGGCGAGCGCGGTCTCGACGTCGATCAGGCGCGTGCCGGCGCCGACAGTCACGTGACCTGTCGCTCGGTCGTAGGAGATCGTGTCGAAGGCGCGAAGATCGGCCACGAGGCCGGGGCCCGTCGAGTAGCCGGCGTAGCTGTGGCCGCCGGAGCGCGCGATCGGGCGCACGTTCTCGGCCGCGGCCCAGGCGACGAGCGCGCGGACGTCGGCCACCGAGGCGGGGCGGGCGATCGCGAGTGGGCGCACTGCGTCGAACCGCTCGTTGTAGACGAGCCGGGCCGCGGGATACGCGGCCGACGCGGGCGTGATGACCGGTCCGGTCAGTCGCGCGGCGAGAGTGCGGAGCCGCAGGTCACCGAGCCGTGCGAGCCGTGCGCCTCCGGCGAGCGCCGCGGTGCCGAGCACGAAGGTCCTGCGATCCACCGTGCGATCCTAGAGCCCGTACGGGTTGCGGCCGCGGTCGCCAGGACGAGGCCTGCGGCTGCGATCGAGGCGTTGCCGTCCGGCTCGCGTTCGAGAAGACTTGACGGGACGTACACGTCAGGAGGTCAGGAGACGATCCGGTAGGCGAGGTCGTGGGAGCAGCCGCCGGCGACGAGGTCGCACGCGAGATGGAGATCGACGCGGGTGTCGGCAGCGAGCGCATCGGCGATCACGTGCTTGTACCCGGCCTCCAAGAGCTGTTCCATGCGCCAGCAGTAGACATCGATGCTCTCCGCATCCTCCATCTCCTGCTCGAGGCCCGCGAGCATCTCAGCGGCTGTTGCCTGTCCGTTCATTTTCTCCACACCCCTTTCGATCTCGATTCGGGCGGTTGCCCGTACTGACTGAATCGGCGCGGGGCGTTTCCCCGAGATGCTTGTTTTCGGGCGGACCGCGTCATCCTTTTCGAGGATGCTCCGGATCGACCGGAATCGGATTTACCCCGCCTCGCGTGGGCAGGCCGGACCGGCGGCTCGCTCGCCCGCGCACGCGCCGTCGGCGGGTCGATCTTCCTGTGGGAAAGGAGCTTCGACCGGAACGAGTTACGTCTCTGCGGCGACCGTGACGAGCGTTCCGACGTGGACGTACGGGAAGATCCTGCCCGCGGTCGTGATCGGTGCCTCGACGCAGCCGAGGCTCTGCGGCCACCCGTAGCTTCCGCGCACGAACCCGTGGACGGCATCGCCGCCGTTGAAGTAGTTCACCCACGGAACGCCCGGGTCGTTGTAGTGGGTCCCGTCCGGGTTCGTGCCCTGCATCGTCGTCGAGACGAGGTGCGCGTAGACCGGGTAGGTGCCGAGGTCGGTGGGTCGCGACGAGATCCCCGTGTTGACGGCGGCGCGCAGGATCACGTGCCCGGCGTGCCAGAGCGTCAGCGTCTCGGGCAGCGACTCCGTGACGAAGACGTAGCTGTAGCTGTGCCGCGCCGCCTTGCCTGCGAGCTGGTCGCGCACGAGGGCGCGGAAGACGGCCATGCTCGGAAAACCGTCCGCCGGCATTCCGTGCGTGTCCTCGAAGGACATGATCGCCCCGCGCACCAGCGTGGGCCGCTCGTTGCTCGACTTCCACATGGTCTCCAGGGGCATCGGCGTCTTCGGGTAGGCGAAGCTGAACGAGCCGCTCGGCGGGTCGACCCCCGCACGCGACTGCGCTCCGGGAGTGAGCCGCACGGCCTTCCCGGCCGGCGACCACGTCACCGGCAGGTAGCCCTGCTGGGCAAGGAGCTGCTTGATCCGCAGCAGCGAGGCCCGCGGCACCTGCCAGCTGAGAATCCGGAACGGCGAGGGATCGGCGCCGGAGATCACGTCGATCGCCTCCGGCAGCCTGAGGTGGACGCGTCGGCCGAGCGGGAAGCCGAGCCCGCTGGGCGTGAAGACGAGCGTGTCGTCGTTCGGCTGCGTCCAGACGCCCTTCACCCTCGGCCTCAACTGCGGGCGCGTGGAGCCGAGGATCTGGCGGACCGGGCGTGAGAAGGTCAGGACGATCGGCGCCGAGGGAACGATCGTCGATCTCGGGGCCGGGCGCACGATCACCTGCGGCCGCCGGCTTGCCGGGAACCAGTTGATCTTCACCGGGCTCGGCTGCGACTCCCACAAGCGCGGGACGCCCGAGACGAGCACCGTTCCGGCCGTGTCCTCGCCCGAGTCCGTGATCCCGAGGGAGACGAGCCGCCGTGCCCGCGCGAGCGTCAACTGCGAGGTCGTGCCGTCGAGACGCTGCACCGAGACGACCTTCACCGGCGCGCTGAAGCGCACCTGCACCGGATCCCCGGCCTTCGCGTCGACGAGCCGCCCGGCAACGTAGGTCGCGGGCGTGCGGACGACGAGCTCGATCCGCTCCGTGTGCCCGACGAGCCAGCCGACCCATCTGGAGCGGTGCACCGTCACGGTCACGCTCACCTTCGATGCCGGCGGCAGCGTGCCCTCGGGCTCGATCAGCCCGGCCGCGAAGCTGACCGGGACGCGCTCGCCGCTCGCATCAACGGCCTCGACGGATGCGACGCTCTCGCCGTAGCTCGCGACCTGGACGCGCGCCAGCGAGCTCGAGCCGGCGAGGATCTTCGCCTGCGGCCAGTCGTGGCGCAGGAGGAGGAGACCGCCGGCCGCGAGGGCCGGGAGGCCGAGGCCGGCCGTGCCGACGAGCAGCCACCTGCCGCGCCGGCGCGAGGTGGGAGCGGCGTTCGGGTCGGGAAAGAGCGGGACGAGCTTCATCTCTGAAAGGTACGGATCGGAGCGGTCGTCTACAAGGCCGTCAGGAGCGCTGTTTGCCGGTGGCTCAGGTAATCCTGCGCGCGCCCGAGTAGTGCTCCTGGGCCCACCCCGAGCTGAGGCTGTCGACACGCACGACAGCGCCGGTGTAGGGCGCGTCGACGTACTCGCCCCCGCCGATGTAGAGGCCGACGTGGCCGAGGGAGTCGAAGAAGACGAGATCGCCCGGCTGGAGCTGGTCGTAGGGCACCGAGTCGCCGTAGCCGAACTGCGCGTACGACGAATGGGGGAGAGAGATCCCGAGCCGCGCGAACGAGTACATGACGAGCCCCGAGCAGTCGAACCCGGACGGCGTCGATCCGCCCCAGACATACGGGACGCCGAGGTAGGACATCGCGATCGAGACGACCGAGCTTCCGACCGAGGAGCTCGGAACGACCGTCGCGCCCTCGGGCGTCGAGGCCGTCGCGCCGACGACCGTGTCGTCGAGCGACTGCGTCTGCGCGGCCTGTGCCGCGGCAACCTGGGCCTGGGCGGCCTTGAGCGCCTGCAGCCGGCGCGCGGCCTCCTGAGCCTCGAGCGTCGAGATCTCGCCCTCGATCTGCGAATGGAGGCTCTGGCTCTGAGCGATCTCGTTGGCGACCTGATCGCGAGCCGCGTGCCGTTCGGCAATGAGGCGCCTCGCGTAGCCCGAGTCCTTCCGGAGCTGACGGGCATGCCGCTGCACCGACGACTTGAAGCTGTAGACCTGGCGGATCACCTTCGTGTCGAGCCCCGAGAGCCGCGAGGAATCGTCGATCCGGGTGAGCAGGTCACTGACGCTCGTCGCGCCGAGGATCATGTCGAGGGTCGAGGTCTGCTGCGAGGTGTAGAGCGTCTGCACCCGCTGGATGATCAGCTTCTCGCCTTGGGCGAGATTCGCCTTCGCGACCGCGAGCTCGCGCCGGTTCACCTTCTGCCAGTACTGCACCTGCTCGAGGCGCAGGTCGGCGAGGTTGATCTTCTCGTCGGCCGCGGCGAG
>DASZLW010000273.1:0-3525 GCA_035552175.1 Gaiellaceae bacterium
GCCGAGGCTCATCAGAGCCCAGCGTAGATCGCGACCAGTCGGTCGGCGACCCGGTCGATGTCGTGCACCTGCTCCACGTAGGCACGGCTCGCGGCTCCGATCTCACGCCGGAGGGCTCCGCTCTCGACGAGCGGACGGAGGGCGTCGGCGAGCGTGTCGTTCGTCGCGGGGACGATCGGTAGGCGGGCTCCATAGCCCGCGGCGCTCCGGTCGACCGTCTCGGGATCGAGGTGGGCGACGACCGGCTTTCCGAGCGCCATCGCCTCCAGGGCGAAGACACCGTGCCAGCCCGCGTTCAGCTGGTCGACGACGATGTCGGCTCTGGCGTATCTCGCGCGCGCCTCGACATGCGGGACGCCCTCGACGATGTCGAGGTCGACGGGGAGGCTCTCGCAGGCCTCGATCACGTAGCGCGTGCCTTTCTTCTCCCGGTTCGAGGGCGCGTGGACGACGAGCGGCCGGGAGTTGTCGCTCGGCGGGACGGGCGTGAACGGGCGGAGGTCGAGCCCGGGCGGGACGACGTGCGCGTCGGGCACCCAGCGGAGGGCGGCGTAGGAGCCGACGATCTCCGCGTCGGCACGCTTCCCGTAGGCGAGCTCCGCGCGGGTCCTGCCGCGGATGTCCGAGCCGAGGTAATGGAAGACGCTCTTCTTGCGGGTCGCGCGGAGGATCGGGAACTGGATCGACTTCGGCACGAGGGTGAGGCCGTAGTAGAAGTGAAAGACGTCGGTGCGCGGGAGGACGCGGGCGAGCGCGCCGAGCTGCGTGGCGAGTCGGAGCGGGAGCGGGCCGTGCCGGTCGAGGGACACGTCGGCCTCCGGGTGGAGCTTGCCGCGATTGAAGACGACGAGACGCGCGTCGAGCCCCTTCCGGCGGAGCGCCTCGACGTTCTCCCACGGGATTCCGGCGACGTTGACCGGGCAGTGCGTGACCCGCAGGGTCATGTCCACTCGGGCCGTGCCCGCGCTTCGAAAACCCGGTGTCTGACACCATCGTCCCGCGGAGCGATTCCGCGTTGAGCAGGGTTTTCTTGGCCTTTGGGAGCCGTCTTGGACGCGCGAACTTCGTCGTCTGGCACCTTTTCCACAGGTCGCCGCGCGCGCTCCCGGCCGGTCACTCCGTGTCGAACTCGAGCTGGTCGAAGTAGCGGAGCGCCGTCCTTCCGGGCCGGATCCGTCCGCGCAGCTCGCGGAGCTCGTCGTCGGAGATCTCGCCGATCGCGCGCTTGACGCCGAGGTAGGGGAGGTTGAGGTCGTCCTGGTAGACGACGGTCGAGATCCGCGGGTTGATCTCGATCACGTGGTCGCCGACGAGCTGGATGTTGAAGAAGTGCTCGATCCCGAGCTCTGCGACAATCGCGTTCGAGAGCGTCATCAGCGCCGGATCGTCGAGGGTGACGAAGTACATGGCGAGCCCGGCACGCATCGCCTCGCGGGTCTTCGGGTGGCCGAGCACGATCTCGCTCCCGTTTGCGATCCCGTCGATCGTGCGCTCGGGCCCGGTCGCGAGCTCCATCACGAGCAGATCCGTTCGATCGTCGACGGAGTCGAGGATCGCCACCGCGTCCTCCAGCAGCATCGACACCGATCCCGGCCGCTCGCGAAGCAGCTGGTCGGCGCGGTCGAGGGTCGGGTCGAGGATCCGGAACCCGCGCGAGCCCGACGAGAACACCGGCTTGAAGCAGACCGGCCGCTCCGGGTAGCCGAGCTCGTGCGCCGCCGCCTCCATCTCGGCGGCGCCGCAGACGCGGCGGAAGTCGGGAGCCGGGAGGCCGAGCCGGCGCAGGAACGCGTAGCTCTCGGCCTTGTCGTTCGACCGGTGGATCGCATCCGGCGGCGACACGAGCACGGCGATCTCCTCGAAGATCCCCGTCGCGCCCGCAAGGCCCTCGAGATCGAACGACGATTGCGGCAGGACGGCCGCCGCCCCCTCGCGCTCGGCGATCTCCCGGACGGCCTCGGGGAACGCCGGATCCGAGCCGGCGGGGACGATGTGGAACGAGTCGCAGAGATGCCGGCCGATCGAGCGCACGCTCATGTCGGTGCCGACGAGGCGCACCTCGCGCTCGCCGTTGGCGCGAAGTGCGTGAAGAAGCGCCGCGGTGCCGGGTGCCCCCGACGCGGTGACGACGATCGTCAGCGGCTTCACGACAGATCGATCCTGTCGGCCTGGAGATGCTCGAGCCGCACCGCGCGATCGGCGTCGAGGAAGGATCGCATCGTCTCGCCCATCGTCGCACCGTCGAACGCCCAGATCTCAGGGTGGATCAGGAGCTGCAGCCACTCGAAGTCGCCGCGCGCGAGCTGCTCGTGCGGGCAGCCGTGCCGCCAGTGCTGGTTCGAGTCCGAGCGGTAGTGATCGGGGTCGAACCATGGTGGGGTCATCACGTTCACGGCCCCGTCGATCGGCGTGGTCATGTACTCCGGATCGGGATTGTGCCAGGCGACGACCTGCTCGAAGCGATCGTCGAGGTCGACTGTGGGCCACACGGCGTGGTGTGCGACCCGGCCGCCGAGCTCACGAAGCCGGGAGACGGCGCGCTCGCCCGCGGCCGAGTCGAGGTTGTAGAAGATCGAGCGCGTCATCAGGAACCAGGTCGACCAGGCCCCCGCCGCGGCCTCGACCTCGGCCATCGTGAGAGCGGCCTCGAGCGAGAGGTCGACGTCGTGGCGGAGGATCAGATCCCCCGCCTCGGGCGGACGATCGAACCCGGCGAAGCGGTAGCCGCCGGCCTTCGCCGCCTCGAGGAGCTCGCGGTAGTGGTCGAGTGAGAAGTCGCAGCTCATGCTCTCGCGAAGCCCCGAACCTGACCCGGGAAGGCGTGTCCCGCTCGGACACACGGCCGGTCCCCCGCCCAAGGGTGGGGCCGCGCCCCACCGCCCTCACCCCCAATTCTACGGCTGAACCCTGTCACGTGTCTGTGACGGATGTGTGCCAAGAGCGTCACAGATCCCGGGCGGCGCGATCCGCTCACGCCGGCTCGACCTCGACGTCGATGAGCCGTGCCGCCGCCTCGGCACGGTCGAGCGCCTCGAGGTTCGTGTCCCCGACCGCGATCACGTACCCCCGGCGGTCCCCGTCGAGCCGCACCGGCCGGATCACCTCGCCCTCGACGAGGTACGTGTCGGCCTGGACGACTCCGGGAAAGGCGAGCACCTTCTCGAGCGATCCCACGCGAACCACGCGGCCGGGCTCGAGCGGCCCGGGCGCCGCCGTGAGGAACCGCACCGCCAGCGGCTGCCGGAACCGTGGGAAGACGAGCTCGTCGGGCAGTTCCTCGTCGAGCGCCATGCGCAGCTGCACCTCGACGAGATCGATCCCGACCGCGTGACGCACGAGGTCGGACATCTGGCCGCCGGGGATCCGCGCCGCGCACTCGACGACCACGACTCGCCCGTCGGGCGCGGCGATCAGCTGCGGGAACGCGATCCCCGTCTGGAGCCCGAGCGCTCGCGCCGTCAACGCGGCGATCCGCTCCGACTCCTCGAGCTGGTCGCCGTAGACCGTCGCCGGATAGACGTGAAC
>DASZLW010000274.1:0-3340 GCA_035552175.1 Gaiellaceae bacterium
CCGCCGAGCCAGGAGGCGGTCGCGCGCCTCGGCACCCTCACCCTCGACCTGCCCGTGAACCAGCATCGGTTGACGGCGATCGGCTACTTCGCGGCCTCCGACGGGGCGCTCGCGCTCACCCCGGTCGGGACGCAGGCGAACCAGGGCCTGCTGCGGCGGCTCGCACATGCCGTCTTCGGCGGCGGGGGCGGCTCACCGCGCTGGTATCTCCTGCCCGGCGGCGAAGGGCCCTCCACCTCGGCGCTCGACGTCGGCGCGCCTCCTGGCACCGATGTCTACTCGCCTGTGACGGGAACCGTGATCGGGATCACGCCGGTCGTGATCGACGGCAAGGTGTACGGCCAGCGGATCGACATCCAGCCGCTCGCGGCGCCGTCACTCGTCGTCTCGGTGTCCGACCTCGCGGCCGACCGGGCGCTCATCGTCGGCTCGCAGATCACACAGGGAAGCACCAAGCTCGGTGGCCTGCTCGATCTCTCGAAGGTCGAGCAGCAGACGCTTTCGCACTACACGAACGACGCGGGGAACCACGTGCTCGTCGAGGTGCACGCCGCGGCGCTGGTCGACGTCCGCTGAGCTCGCGACCTCGATGAAGATCCTCTTTCTCGGCGACGTGTTCGGCGCGCCCGGACGCCGGGCGGTCGAGGCGCGGCTGCCGAGCCTGCGCGAGGAGCTCGGCGCCGACTTCTGCATCGTGAACGGGGAGAACGCGGCAGACGGTCGCGGGATCACGGCCAAGCTCTGCGAGCGGATCCTCGCCTCCGGAGCCGACGTGATCACACTCGGGAACTGGACGTGGGGACAGAAGGGCTTCGCGCCCTACCTGTCCGGCACCGACCGTGTCCTCCGGCCCGCGAACCTCTCGCCGTCGTCACCCGGCGTGGGCCTCGCCGTCCATGACGGCGTCGCGGTGATCAGCCTGCTCGGGACGATGACGCTGAACCCGTTCGAGAGCGCGTTCGTCACGGTCGAGCGGCTCGTCGAGCTCGCAGCGCGCGAGACGCCGGTGATCGTCGTCGACTTCCACGCGGAGGCGACGAGCGAGAAGGTCGCGATGGCCCATCATCTGGCGGGCCGGGTGACCGCGGTGCTCGGGACGCACACGCACGTGCAGACGAACGACGCACGCGTGCTCGCCGGCGGAACGGCGGCCGTGACCGATGCGGGCATGACGGGGCCGCACGACTCGGTCATCGGCAGCCTCCCCGCCGGGCCGATCAAACGGTTCGTGACCGGCTTTCCCATCAGGCTCGAGGTGGCGGAGAACGACGTGCGGATCGAAGGCGTCGTGATCGAGTGCGGCGCCGACGGCCGCGCGACGAGCTGCGAGCTCGTCCGCGTTCCCGTCGAGTAGCGCCCCCCTGACTCACGGGGCCGGGGAGGGTGAGGGCCCCGCTCGAAGACGCGGCCTGAATCGCCGGGTTCCAGCGGGCCGTGTCTCCCGCGGGCCGTGTCTCCCGCGGCCAGCCGGCGCACCCCCGCCCATAAAGGGCGGGGCCGCAGCCCCACCGCCCTCACGATCAATTTTACGGGTCGAACCCGTCACATGTCTGTGCCGTTTTTCTTAACTCTCGTCCACAGATTTCGATCCGTCCCGGGGATGACTCAGGCCGGGACGAGCGAGCTGGGGAATCCGCCGGCCTGTTCCGGTCCCTCGGGCGTGCCGGGCGCAGGGACCGGCTCGTTCGCGCCGACCGGCTCCTCGGCGGGGCGCGGGGCGATCACTGCGAACGCCACGAACGGGAAGAACCACGGGAGGTACAGCCACGACCAATGGGTGAGGATCATCTCGAACCCGACGAGCAGCGCCCCGGTGAACGCGGCCATCTGGAGCGGCGTCCGGTGGCGCGGCCACCGGTACAGGGCGACCGCCCCCACGACGAGCGCCACCTCGAGGAGTTGCTGGACGAGATGGAGGTCGGGGAGCCCCTTCGCCCGGTACTGCCGCCAGTCCCAGAGCGAGAACGGCGACGAGCGGCCGAACTGGTAGCCGAAGGTGTGGTGGACGAACACGACCGCGTCGTGCCAGGGACGGCCGTCGAAGAGCAGCACGGAGAACGCGGCGAGCGACGCGACGAGGGCACCGATCACGAATCGAAGCCGCGAGCGGTTGTCCCGCGCGTCGGGGTAGCCGGACCAGAGGGGAAGCACGACGAGCGGTGAGAACTTGACGAGCGCGCCGAGCGCCGCGAAGCCGCCGCGTAACGGCGGCGAGGTCAGGAAGTAGAACGCGAACACGAGCAGGGCCGGCTGGATCATGTCGTTCGTGTTCGAGCTCGACGAGTACTGCGAGAACGGCCACGCTGCCCAGGCGAACGCGAGGGTGGCTCCGAGTCGTGCGCCGCCGAACCTCCGGCCGACGAGCCAGAGCCCGATCGCGCACAACGCGTCCCAGAGGATCGAGGTGGCATGGGCCGCGGGCAGCGAATCCCACTTCCCGCTCCATCCGAACACGAGGTAGCCGGGAAGGTACGCCTCGTATGAGACGGGCCCGTAGGTGTCGCCCTGCGCGTCGGCTGCTTCGCACCGTCCGTTCGTCTGGATGTGGTCGCGGATCTCCCCGGAGGCATCCGCGGGCCCGCACGGCGGCTGCGGCGCCTCGACCGGGAAGTTCCCGTACGGATCCACGCCGGTCGCGATCCGCTCCGCGCCGATCACGCCCGAGAGGCCGACATCGATCACGTTGGAGTGCCATGCGTTGACGCCGCCGCGGAACCCGACGAGGAACACGGTCACGCCGAGCAGCATCCAGACGGGCCAGACGGGAGCGCCGAGCGGAGGCCGCTTGCGCACTCCGATGTAGACGCAACGGCCGAGGAGCCACACCATCCCGGGGTAGGCGAGGGGGATCGCGGCGAAGATGTTCGCGCGGTTGAAGAACCACAGCGACACCGAGAACGACAGCATCATCAGGAGGTCGAGCGTGCGCAGGGAGAACGGCCGGCGCCAGTCGACGAGGCCGACGAGGAACACGCCGCAAAGGCTCAGCCAGAGCCAGTAGGAGTTGATCCACGTCCCGCCGAACGCTCCCTGCCCGCCGCGCGCCATCCCCCAGGCCACGGCCGGCCCGGTGTAGGCCGTCAGCACCGCGCCGGTGATGTCGTCGATCGTCCCGGTCGCGATCTCGCCGGCGCGGCCCGAGAAGACGTTCACCGTCCAGGTGCCCTTCGAGTACGACGCGTCGATTGCAGGGTTCGGCGGGTAGCGCTCGAGCCACTTGTGGACACTCGGATCGGCGAGCAGGAGCTTCTCAGCCTCGCTGCTCGTGAGCCGGGCCTTCTGCGCCACCGTCTGCGTCGACGCGGGGGTGGTTGTCGTGAAGCCGTACGTGGACGTCGTC
>DASZLW010000275.1:0-15282 GCA_035552175.1 Gaiellaceae bacterium
GCCCGGTGAGCTGGAACGCGACCGCGCCGAGGCAGTCGGACATGTCGGTCGGTGCGAGTCCGGTGCGATCCTTGCCGTCTGCGAACTGAACGGGAGTCGCGATCTGGACGTTGTAGGCGCCGGGCGCGATGGAGCCGACCGTGCCGCCCGCGTCGTTCGTGATCGTGAAGGTGCAGTTCGCCTGGCTGTAGTTCACGTACAGCGTCGGGTTCACGTCTGCTCGCAGGCTGGCACTGTCTCGCAGGCTGGCGCTGTCTCTCAGGCTGGCGCTGTCTCTCAGGCCGGCGGCATCCCGCGAGGTGGCCATGGCTGCGGGCGATGCGGCCGCGGAGGCGGCGCCGGAAGCGAGCGCCGCTGACGCGAACGCCGCTGCCGCAAGATGTGTGACGAGACGTGGGGAAGCTGCCATCGGGACGACTCCGGGAGAGTGTTCCACCGGCATTCCGGGTTTGTGTGAACAGCGGATTAAAAGGTGCGGACACGCACGGTCGCACCTCGGGCAGACTTGGAGCATGAGCAGGCTCTCATTGACGGCTGCTGCTGTCGTCGCGACGCTCGCGTTGCCCCTGACCGCGCTCGGGGCCGAACGAGCGACTGCCCCGCAGTACCGGGCTCAGGCGAACGCGATCTGTGCGAAGGAGGAGAAGACCCTTCAGGCGCTGCCGTCGAGCATCACTCTTCCCGGATACCTCGTCGAAGCAGTGAAGATCGCTCACACTGCCTTCGACTCGCTGGCGAGCCTCGTGCCTCCGCCCGCGCTCTCCAGGCTTCATGCCGAGGTCATCGCGAACATCGAGGCGGGCTTCCCGATCGTGAAGATCCTCGTCGCGCGCGCGAAGGCAGGCAAGCTGACGATCCCGCAGTTCGAGGACTACCCGGCGCTCGTCGCGAACGCGGCGAAGGAGAACGCGCTCTGGAAGAAGCTCGGCGCCAACACCTGCGTCTCGGTGTAGCTCTGCCCGCGGTCGCCGAGCCGCCCGTGGTGCCGCGCGGTTAGCCTTGCCCGGCTTCCAGGTGGCCTTCGGCGAGGTTCATGATCGTGCCGCAGCCCCTGTGAGCCTTCCACGTGATGCGGCGGGCGACCGACTGCATCATCTGGAGGGCGGTGACGTTGCGGGCGCCGACCTCGCTTGCCTTGTTCGCGAGCTGGATCATCTCGTTCGTCAGGGTCGTGACGCCCATGCTGCAGCCGCCGAGGATCTTCTGGAACGGCATCGAGTAGGCGATCAGCTCCGTCGGGTCGACCGGGTTCTTCCCCTGGTGATCGATGACGTAGAGCGCGTTCACCTCGTGGCGGTGCGGCAAGGTGACTGCAACCGCGCTCGAGGCGACGATAAGCGCGACCGCCACGAGAGCCGCGATCGGCACCACCGCTCGTCCTGCTGCTGATCCCTTCACGGAGCCGACCCCCTCTGCCTGGGCAGAATCGCTTCAGGGAGCTTAGCGATCGACCCCGTGGTTTCCGTCGACCCGTGTTTGCCTGTCGACCCGTGGTGGCCCGGGCGGCCCTGATTTAGAGTCACGGCAATGGGGGCGAACGACTCGTCGTGGCCCGGCCCGCTCGCGCTCGACGATCCGGGGCCGATCGTCGCTCTCCGGCAGGCGTTCACGGGAGCCGGGTTCGACGGCGACGCCGTCCGCCGGTCGCTCGGGGCGCACGACGAGACAGTCGTCCGGGCGGGGGAGGCGCCGCTGCTTCGGCGCAGGATCGAAGGACTCGGCGCCCTCGGGACGCTGATCGCGCTCTTCGTGCTCGACCTGCCCGTTCCCGTCGCAGAGGTCGAGGAGGCGCTGCCCGGACTGACCGCGGCGAGGCTCGAGGCGCTCGGCCTCGCGGCCACGGTCGGCGGCCTCGTGCGGACGGACGTCCGGATCGTTCCTCACGGCGAGCTCGTGATCGTCTCGGATCCGGGAGGCCGCGGCGTCAGTCAGCCCGATCACGTCGCGGGCCTCCACAACGCCTCGGGGATGCTCGACCAGCTGACGGTGAGGCGCCCGATCGGCACGGCGCTCGACGTCGGCACGGGCAGCGGTATCCACGCGATCACCGCTCGCCGCCACAGCGACCGCGTGGTCGCGACCGACATCAATGTGCGCGCCCTCAACTTCGCCGCGTTCAACGCGATCCTGAACGGCACCCCCGATATCGAGCTTCGCCGGGGGAGCTTTTTCGAGCCGGTTGCCGGCGAGCGCTTCGACCTGCTCGTGTGCAACCCGCCGTTCGTGATTTCGCCCGAGGCGGCGTTCCTCTTCCGAGACAGCGGGCTCGAGGGCGACACCGTCTCGCGGCAGCTCATCGAGGGCACTCCCGCGCTGCTCGAGGAGGGGGGATACGCGACGGTGCTGGTCTCGTGGTCGCAGCCGAACGACGAGCCGTGGTCGGCGCCGCTCCGCCGGTGGCTCGAGGGAAGCGGATGCGACGCGATCCTGCTCCTGAGCAGCACCCAGGATCCGCTCGCGCATGCGAGCAACTGGACACGCGACCGGGCCGCGGGGGACGTCGACGCGTTCGAGTCCGCGCTCGCGCGGTGGCTCGACTACCTCGAGCGCCACGGGATCGAAGGTGTGTCGTACGGAGGGGTCGTTCTCCGCCGCCGTCGGGCGGGCTCGAACTGGATCCAGGAGCACGTGATGCCCGCTTCCGGCCTCGAGGCCGCCGGAGCGCACCTGCTCCGCATGTTCGAGGCGCAGGACTACCTCGCCGGCCTCCGCGGCGACGAGGAGCTTCTCCACGAGCGGCTCGCGCTCACCGGGACCGCCCGCGTGGCGCAGCACGTGTCGCTCCGCGAGAACCGCTGGAACGTCGACGCGATCCGCATCCGCCTGGACGAGGGCCTCGGCTTCGACGCGGAGGTCGACGCGTCGACTGCGCGGTTCCTCGCGGCGCTCGACGGCAACCGGACCGTGGCCGAGGTCGTCGACGCCCTCGCCGAAGGGCAGCCAGACCGCGAGCAGGTCTCCCGGAGCGCCCTGCCCGTCGTCCGCGGGCTGCTCGAGCTCGGCTACGTCGAGCGCGCCCCCGGATAGCTCGGTCAGGTCGGGTCAGCCCGGCGAGACCCGCCGGACGTCGGAGCCGCCGTAGCTCGGAACCCACACCGATCCGCCGCCGGCGTTCAGGACGAACGGCTTCGGCCCGACCGCGATCGTTGCGACGACCTTCTTCGTCGAGGGGTCGATCTCCGAGACCGTGTTGTCGGAGAGATTCGGGATCCATACCTTCCCGTCCGGCGTGATCGTGCCGTCCTGCGGGAAGCTCCCGACCTCGACCGTCGCGAGGACGGCGCCCGTGTGCGGATCGAGCTGCAGGGCGACGTCGTCCACGTTGCTCGCGACCCAGAGCTGGGTGGCGGTTGCCGCGAACCATGCCGGGCTCGTGTGGTGGACGTCGATCTTCGTCGCCCTGTTCGTCTTCGGGTCGATCCGGTAGACGAAGGAGTCCTGGTTCGCGCCGACCCACACGTAGCCGCCCGTGATCGAGAGGCCGGTCGGCGGTGAGGCGACGTAGATCGTCTTCGTGACCCTGTCTGTCCTGGGGTCGATCCGGTCGACGGTCTCGTCACCGTTGTTCGTCGTCCAGACGGCCCCGTAGCCGTAGGCGACGTCGTATGGGCTCGGGCCCACCGCAATCCGGTCGACGAGCTTCCGCCTGACCGGGTCGACACGGTCGACGCTGTTCGTGCCGTAGCCGTTGACCCAGAGCGAGCCTCCGCCGGCGACGATCCCGCATGGTTTCCCCCCGATCCTGATGTTGGGGCCGCTCGTCGTGTTCTGCTTCGGGTCGATCGTCGTGATCTCGCCCGAGTAGATGTCCGTGACCCAGATCTGCCCGTACGCCTCGACGACGCCGCACGGGCCGGAGGCGTGCGCCTTGATCACGGCGACCACCGCCGGCCCGCCGGCGGCGGAGCCCGGGGTTGCGAGGACGAGCGGGGAGAGCAGCGCTGCGGAGGTCACTGCCGAGACGATCGCTGCAACGCGCGCCCTCATTGGTACGAGATCGTAGCTGATGCTACGACTTCGTACCAACTGCCATGCGAAGCGCCTGCTCGAGCTCGACGAGCGCAGCACGGACGGTCGCGGGCGAAACCTCCAGGTTGGCGGCGATCGTCCGGTTCGACTCGATCAGCCCGGCGATCGCGATCCCGTTCCGCCTCCGACCGTCTGCCGTCAACGTGAGGAGGTACGAGCGGCCGTCGTCGGGGTTCGGCGCCCGCTTCACGAGCTTGCGGCCGGTGAGCCGGGTGACGTAGTCCGAGAGGGTCGTCGCGGGCATGCCGGCACGGCGGGCGAGCTCGGTCGGCGCGATCGGCTCGAAGACGGCGATGATCGAGACGACCGCGAACTCGTTGCTCGTCAGCTTGCTCGACGCGATCGCGGGGCCGAGGAGCGCCCCGGCGAGCTGGCCCGTGACGAAGAGCGGAAACAGCAGGTTCGGGGGGATCTCACCCACCGAGGGCTCAGCGACACTCGGGGTACGAGACGTCCTCGCCCATCGGCGCGACCCTAGCGGGTCCGCCCGTTCGCCTTTCGGACGTCGTGTGCGATCGGCACCATCTGGACGGATGGAACCGATCTTGCGGACAGGCGAGCTCGACGACGACCTCGTCGCGGCACTCGTGAGGACTGCCGAGTTCAGGACGACGCTCCGTCGGTTCCTGAGCAGCACGGCCGCGGCGGCGACCGACGCCGGGCTCACGCCGCAGCGATACGACCTGCTCCTGATGATCCAGGCGGGCGCGGCGAAGGGCGGCCACGTGACCGTCGGAAGCCTCTGCGACGGCCTCGACCTCCAGCAGCCCGCCGTCACCGAGCTCGTGCAGCGGGTCGAGCAGGCAGGCCTCGTCGCCCGCTCGCGCTCGCCTCACGACGGCCGGGTCGTGCACCTCCGGCTCACCGACGAGGGCGAGGGACGGCTCGTGCAGGTGTTCCGCGCGCTGACGGCCGACCGCGCGGCGCTCGCCGAGGCCTTCGAGCGCCTCGGGGACAGCTTCCGCGCCTCTACCTCGAGTCCGCCGACACCGTAGCGACGAGGACGTCCCCCTCCGGCGCCGAGCCGAGCAGCTCGGGCGCGCAGGCATCCGGGGCGCCTCCGAGGAAGTCGAAGATCCGGATCCGGAAGCGCTCCACGGACGACCCCTCGGGATGGAAACGCGCGATCGCACGGCCGAGCTTCTCGCCCTCGATCGGATAGAAGCGCTGCGCCCACACGGACCCCGGCCGGGCGAGCCTGATCGCCGTGACGGCCCCGACAGGAGGCAGGAAGATGCTGAGCAGGCCGAACGTGAGCTTGCCCTTGAGACACGTGACGATCGAGAACACGATGCTGACCGCGATCACCCCGAAGCCGATCGAGCGCGGGATCACGGTCTTGTCGTGGATGCCGAACGGCGAGATCCCGACGAGCAGGAGCGCGCCGAGCAGGAGCCACATGATGCAGGCGTCGATCGAGCGGCGGCCCTCCTCCGTCCAGTAGACGTCGCGCAGGTGGAAGGTGAGGGCGAACTCGTCGAGGATGAACGCTCCGCCCACGCCGAACACCACGGCGAGGATCATCCGGCCGAGATCGCCCGGCGCGAGCGAGATGTCGAGCATCCCGCTCGCCAGGACGAGCACGACGCCGACGACCATGTGGTGGACGTGGACGTCGTTGATGCGACGGCTCGACCAGCCTCGCCGACGCGCGATCCGCGTGTAGGCACGTACCGCCACGAATGTGACGAGCGACGCCGCGAGCAGGGCGAGGAGGTCCTCGCGCCCGGCGATCCCGTACCGGTGGATCTCGACCGGATCGCGGATCGCGTGCCTGAAGTGGTGGATGTGCACCCGTTTGACTCTAGGGACTCCGGCGGCTCGACGTTCGGGGCCGGTGTTGTCGTTCCGTTAGGAATCTTCGCTCGACGGTAACGTCACTTCCGTGGCGCTCCGCGAACGACTGCTCGCCGCGGCTCCCTCGCGCCGCGAGTGGGAACTGATCGGGGCGCTCGGGGCGGCGCTCGTGCTGCTGGCGATCCTGGTCGTCGCGGGCACCCTGACGCGGTTCGACCAGTTCGCACTGGACCATCTGATGCCGTGGCTCCGCCCCTCGGCGGTCTCGCACAACTCCTCGGCCGGCTACTGGCGGCCGTTCCCGCTCGGGATCAGCACGGGGGCAAAGCTCGTCGACACGCTCACCTACCCGTGCTCGCTGCTGATCTCGGCGATCGTGGTCGGAGCAGCCGCGCTCGTCTTCTGGCGGAACGGCCGGCATCTCACGGCGCTCGGGCTGGGCACGGCGTGGGCAGTCGGCAACGCGATCGAATGGGCCGGGAAGCACACCCTGACCCGCTCGGCGCTCTACGGCACGACGGACGGCGTGCGGATCCACGTCGGAAGTTACGACGACTCGTTTCCGAGTGGCCACATGATCCGCGGGATCATCGTCTCGTACGCGGCCGTGCTCCTCCTCGAGGGCCGATGGTCGTGGGCGATCGCGGTCTGGGCGGCCCTCGTCGGGCCGGCGCTCGTGCTCCAGTCGGCGCACACTCCGACCGACGTGTTCGGCGGCGCGCTCATCGGCCTGATCCTGCTGGTCTTCATGCGCGCGGCGGCGCGGTCGGAGCTCGCTCCTCAGCGGCAGCGGAAGCTGTAGCTCGGATCGGTCGTCCCCGGGGCGCCCGGCGAGGCGCCCGCAGTCGCGGCCGCTGCGAGCACGAGCGTCGTCGCGGCAAGGAGAGCAAGGCGCTTCACGCCTCGAGTATGCCTCGGCTCGTTCATGATCCCGGTATGGATGCGGTAGAGGAGATCCTCGACGGGCTCGAGGCGGGGGAGCTCGGCGACCCGCTGCCGGTCGTCGCCTATCTCGCCGGCCAGGGAGTCGACCTTCCGGAGCGGGAGCTGAACGAGGCGAGGCGGCGCGCGCTCCTGCTCCTCGCCGCCGGAGGCGATCCGCATCGCCGGCTCGAGGTCGACGATCGTGCCGTGAAGTCGCTCGCCGTCGACCTGCACTCGGATGCTCGCCGCGCAGAGCTCGCAGCCGGAGTCGACGCGCTCGTCGTCCGTGCCCGCGAGCTTCCACGTGTCCGGAAGGCAGCGCTGTTCCTCGCCGCGGAGATCGATCTCGCCTGGCGGCTGTACGCGCTCACGCTGCTCGCGGAGGAATGGACGCAAGAGGGTCACACATCCGAGTGATTGGATCTTGAGAATCCTCATGCCTGCGCCGATTCCGGACGTATGAAGCGCCTACCCGCCTGCCTCCTTCCAGTCGTCGCCGCCGGTTTGGTCGCCGCGACCGCCTTCGTCCCCTCGGCTTCTGCCTCGCAGGTCATCTCGACGAGCACCGTGACCGGCCTCACCCTCCAGGTGAACAACAAGGGAGAGGCGCTCCTGACCTACACGTCGGCCGGCAAGAAGATGCACGTGCTCGTGTGGGGCGCCGAGAACGCGATCGCGACGACGCCCGGCAAGAAGCAGGTCGCCTTCCAGCTCGACTACTCGGGCGGCTACCAGAAGTACTTCAAGAACAACCCCGTGGCGCAGAAGCTCGCCGGGGAGTTCCGGAGGATCAAGGGCAAGCCCGGCTACCTGATCAGCCCGATCACGAAGAAGCTCCAGCAGGTGCAGCAGGCCGCCGACAACTACTGGAAGACCGCTTTCCACGGCGGCTGCGCTCCGTACGACGGCCCGACTCTCGCGTGGTCTGTCGCCACCTGCAAGGCATCGGACGGCAGCTACTGGGCCGTCCAGGAGTGGCAGCGGAAGCTGCCCGACTACGGGTTGCAGCCGACGGGGCTCGACGCCGCCTACGAGGTGCACCTCTCGCACTGGACGGGCGCGCTGCCCGTGCTCACGGTCGGCACCGACTGGTCGTGGCACAAGTGGAATCACCTCTACGGGACGTTCACCTACGACGGAGCGCCGGTCTTCGGCCTCGCCTCGACCGCCTCGGGGCAGCCGCTCGACACCTTCGGACGGAACCTCTACGTCGATACCTTCGATTCGGCCTACGGCACCGGCTGGAAGCGCGAGAACAGCTTCCTCACCCACAAGGGCGACGGCGTCTTCTGTTACAGCGTCAATCCGCACGGCGACCATCCCGCCGGCACCGGTACCGAGTACCGCGCCACGATCATGGGCCCGGGCGTCACCCCGGACGTGATGTGGACCGGTCTCGCGCCCGGCGCGTACGACGGCGCCACCGACGCCCAGCGGAACCTGGCCATCTCCGGCCTGCACGACGCGCTCTGCCAGCCCAACTGATTTCGCGTTCGGCAGACGCTCGTCGAATCGAGTCGTCTAGCCTGGCGCGGTGGACGGTACCGCGCAGCGCGCCCTCTTCCGCCGCTGGCCGGCAGGAGTCTCCGTGGTCGTCGCCGAGCAAGGGACGCGCCGGGCGGCGCTGACCGTCTCCTCGCTCGTCTCGGTCTCGCTCGACCCGCCGCTCGTCTCGATCTCGCTCGCCCGGGCGGCGTCGCTCTTCGAGCCCCTGCAGGAGGCGGGGGAGTGGGCGATCTCGATCCTCGCGGGGGATCAGGCGCACCTCGCACAGCACTTCGCGCGCAGCGTCCCGCCGATCGTCCTCTGGGATGGAATCGCCGTCCGGGAGGACGACCCTCGGCTGCTCGAGGGCGCCGTCGGATGGATCCGCGCGCGCACGATCGAGAAGCTGCCGGCCGGCGACCATGTGATCTTCCTCGGCGCCGTCGAAGCGCTCGAGGCGGGGCCGGGCCAGGGCTCGCTCGTGTACATCGACCGGAGGTACGTGGAGCAATGACCGCGGCGGTCGTGTTCGACCTCGACGGCGTGATCGTCGACTCCGAGCAGGTATGGGACGGCGTCCGCGAGGAGCTCGCCCACGAGCGCGGCGGCGACTGGCATTCCGGCGCGCAGCGGGACATGATGGGGATGAGCTCGCCCGAGTGGTCTCGCTACATGCACGATCGCATCGGCCTCCGCGAGAGCCCCGAGGAGATCAACCGGATCGTCGTCGGGCGGATGCTGCAGCGGTATGCGGACGGGCCCCCGTTCATCCCCGGCGCCCTCGACGCGGTGCACCGAATCGCCGCTCGATTCACGCTCGGGCTGGCTTCGTCGTCGAACCGCGAGCTGATCGACGCCGTGCTGGTCGCCGGTGAGCTCACGCAGCTCTTCCGCGCCACCGTCTCGTCGGAGGAGGTCGCAAGCGGCAAGCCGGCGCCCGACGTCTACCTCGAGGCCGCCCGGCGGCTGGACGTCGATCCCGCCGCGTGTGTCGCGATCGAGGACTCCCACAACGGCATCCGCTCGGCGAAGGCGGCCGGGATGACCTGCATCGCGATCCCGAACCCGCACTTCCCGCCCGGAGACGCCGTGGCCGAGGCCGATCGGCTGCTCGGCTCGATCGACGAGCTGACCGCCGAGGCTATCCTCCGCCGCGCGTGACGGCGAAGTGAAAGGCGGCGGTCGCGGTTGCCGCTCCACTCGCCGAGACGGAGATCGAACCGATGACGGGCTTGCCGGCCGACCCGCGCGGGAGCGTGGCGTCGCACGTCAGGATTCCCGCCGCGAGCCTTGTCGAGACGTGCAGGTTCGCGCCGGCCACGGCGATCGCGCAGGACGGTTTCGCCCCCATGCGGATCACCGCTCCGTCCGCCCACCGCGCGTCCACGGTGGCTTCGACGCGGCTGCCCGGGCCGCGCGGGCGTGAGATCCGGAGCTTTGCGAGCGCGATCGCGTCGCCGGCGCTTCGACCCGCGACGCTCTCGACGGCGGCCCTCGCGTCGACGACGCCCCAGCCGAGCGCGGCGTTCCAGCCGGTTCCGGGCGGCCTGGTGGCCGACTGCTCGAGCACGGCCGCTACCTGCGCACTCGAGAGCGACGGCTTCAGCGACCAGACGAGCGCGGCTGTGCCCGCCACCTCGGGCGCCGAGAAGCTCGTCCCGCTCGCATAGGCGTAGCGTGCGCCGTCGGCGTGCGTCATCGTCACCGAGCACGAGTCGCCGTCGTCGAAGGAGGGCGCGCTCGCCGGGATCGCGCCGAGGATCCCCACCGCGCACTTCGAGTCATACGTCCCCGGCGCCACGAGCGAGAGTTGCGAGCCGTAGTCCGAGAACGAAGCGCGCGCTCCCTTCTCGTCCGAGGCGCCGACGGCGATCCCCGACGTGGCAGCCCCGTTCGGCGTCTGGACGAACGAGGCGGGGAAGTCGACCGTCCCCGTTCCGTCGTTCCCGCTCGCAGCGACGACGAGCACGCCAGCATTCGTCGCGTAGGTGATCGCGTCCATCACGTCCTGGGCCGGATGATCGAGGACGATGCTCAGGTTGATCACGCGCACGTGGGCGTCGGTCAGCTTCTGGATTCCCTCGGCCACCTGAACATCCGTGAGCGGGTCGGCCTTGAAGACGGCGAGGCGGCAGGCCCCGCAGAAGCCGGCGAGGCCGAAGCCGTCGTCGTTCCGCGCCGCGATGATCGAGGAGACGAAGGTGCCGTGACCGAGCGCGTCCGCTGCCGATGAGTGCACCGCCGGATCCCAGAACGTCTCGGCGATCTTCCCCTTCAGGTCGGGGACGGGGGAGATCCCGCTGTCGACGACGCCGACGAGGATCCCCGGATCGCCCTTCGCGAGGTTCAGGGCGTCGTCGGCGCCGACGGCGTGGAACTGCCATTCGTACGGGACGCCGGTCACGGGATCGACCGTGTAGGTCAGCGGGTCGTTGCGAGCGTGCGCAACGTGCCCTGTCTCGACGGGCTCGACGTAACGGATGCGTGCGTCGTCGGCGCCCGCGAGTGCGGAGAGCGCCGTGGGTGCCGCTCGGACGACCAGGAGGCGAAGCCGAGGCAGCCATTCGACCGGCCGGACGCCGAGCTCTGCGGCGAGCCTGAGCCCGTCGACCCCGGCCGCAAGCCCGATCGTGGCACGGCGGTCGCCGAACGCCGACGGCGGCAGCGGTGCCGACGGTGCCGCCGACCAGCGCATCGGGCGGGGGATCGGCGTCGGGGGCAACACCGAAGGGAGCGCGACGAGGCGCGAGTGCCCGGAGCCCGCCCCGTGCGCCGCGAGCGCGACCGGCGCCACCGTGAGCGCAACGAGGGCGGCGATCGTCCCGCGGAACGTCACTCGTCCCATCGGCGCATGCAAGCACGCGCGGTGCCTTCCCGGGCAAAGCCTGTGTAAGCGCCCTCCGGGCGGGCTACGAGAGGACGGTGGCGCGCGCGATCGCCGAGATCCGCTTCGCCCGCGCGACCACGTTCGCCTCGATGAGCTGCGCCGCGATCGTGATCGCGACTTCCTCGGGTGTCCGGGCGCCGATCTGGATCCCGATCGGCGCGTGCAGGCGGGCCAGCTCCGCGTCGCCGATCCCCCGTTCGCGCAGCTTCGCGTTCCGCTCGGCACGGCTCTTCTCGCTGCCGATCGCCCCGATGTAGCCGGCGTTCGAGGCGAACGCGAGCTCGAGCACGGGCACGTCGTAGCCGACGTTGTGCGTCATCATGCAGATCGCGGTCCTGCTGTCGATCGGGGCGCCGGCGAGGAAGTCGGCGTGCCAGTCGGAGGACAGCTCGTCGGCGTCCGGGAACCGCTCGCGCGTCAGGAACGCCCGGCGCGGATCGCAGACGGTGACCCGGTAGCCGAGCATCTTCGCGAGCGGGACGAGCGCCGAGACGTGGTCGCTTGCACCGAAGATGTACATGTTCGGCCGCGGCGCGTACGACTCGACGAAGACCTTCTCGCCGTCCGGCAGCTCGACGACCGCGTTCTCGCCGAGCTCGAGCAGCGACCGCGCCGCAGGGGACACGCCCCTGTTCGAGCACCCGTCGTCCGTATAGATCGTCTGCTCGCCGAACCGGTCGTCGTCGAGACTCACCGTCACGGCGATCGGCCGGTCGGTGCGGACAGCCTCTGCGATCGTCGGCACGAGCGCGGGGTCGAGCCGGTAGACCGCGACGGCGATGCGGCCGCCGCACGTGAGGCCCGCCTCGAATCCGTCGGAGTCGTCGAGCCCGTACTCGACGAGCCGGCCGGGCGCGCCGCCGAGGACCTCGTTCGCCTCCCGGATCACCATCGGCTCCACGCAGCCTCCGGTCACGCCGCCCGCGATCTCGCGGCTCGAGGAGACAGCGAGGGCGGCGCCCGGGTCGCGCGGCGCGGAGCCGACCCGCTCGACGACGGACCCCAGGGCGACCGTCGCCCCTTCTTCCGTCCACTTCTCGAGTGTTTCGACGATGTCTTTCAAACCAGGCGGATCTCCGACTCGTTTCGGCCGACTGTCACCAGGTTGTTGCAACCTGAAGGATAGCGTTGCCGGATTACGGCACGTGCTCGCTCAGGTACAAGAGATTCCGCTCCAGGAGGTCCGTCGGATTGGATGCAACCAGATTATCGTCCAGGAGGTCTAAAACGTCGATGCAGGATCACGCAGCAACTCTCCGCTTCGCAGTGCTTCCCCGCTCGGGGCTCCTCACCGACGCGATACTCGTCGCGGGAGGCGCAGGCCTCGTCGGGCTCGCCGCGCAGGTGTCGTTCCACCTCGGCTACACGCCCATTCCGATCACCCTGCAGACGTTCCCGGTGCTCCTCGTCGGCGCGGCGCTCGGAACCGTCCGTGGGGCGGCGAGCCTCGCGCTCTACCTCTTGCTCGGGATGGCCGGCGTGCCCCTCTACGCGGACCACAATCATGGTTGGAACACCTTCTCCGGCGCCACGGGCGGCTACATCGTCGGCTTCGTCGTCGCAGCGGCACTGATCGGATGGCTGTCCGAGCGGGGCTGGGACCGTCGATTCTCCTCCTCGGTTGCGGCGATGCTCAGCGGGAGCGTCGTGATCTACATCTTCGGCGCCCTCTGGCTCCGGCACTCGTTGCATCTGAACTGGGCGAACACGCTCGAGGACGGCGTGTACCCGTTCGTGCCGTTCGATCTGCTCAAGGTGTACCTCGCGGCCGCCACGCTTCCAAGCGCGTGGGCGCTCGTGCGGCGCCTCAGGTCGTAGGGGGCCTGAGCACCGCGAACTGGTCGGTGATCTCGAGGCAGCGGGTCCGGAAGCCGAAGAGCGCGCCCGGGCGGCCGCCGGACGGGCCCGATTCGCGCCTGCTTCCTGTCTTGACGAGCAGGTGACGGCGGAGCAGCACGCGCTGGAGGTTCGTCGCCGAGACGTCGTGGCCGAGCGCAGCGCGATAGAGGCCGCGTAGCTCGGAGATCGTGAAGTCCACCGGGGCGAGTGCGAACCCGATGTTCGTGTATGAGAGCTTGGCCCGCAGCCGTTCGCGGCCCGCGAGCACGATCGGCGCGTGGTCGAAGGCGAGCGGCGGCAGCTCGTCGACCGGGTGCCAGCGCGTGTCAGGCGGCAGGGCCGGGTCGACGCCGGCCGGCACGAGGCCGAGGTAGGCGTTCGCGACCTCCCAGCGCAAGGGGTTCCGTGCCGGTTCGCTGCGGGTCTCGAGCTGCTCGAGGTGGGCGAGCTCGCGCACGTCGACCTTCGCGGCGAGGTGGCGGCGGATCGACTGCTCGAGCGTCTCGCCCGGTGCGAGCTCGCCCGCCGGGAGCGACCACGAGCCCGCGAACGGCTCGAGTGCCCGCTCCCAGAGGAGCACCTGCAGCCGACCGTCCCGCACCTGGAGCACGGCGGCGACGACCGCCTGCGCGGGGGAGCTCGTTTTCGCTTGAGGATCGGAAACCATGCTAGACTCGCTCACAGGTTATCGACTTCGAGGGTAAAACTGCCGGAAATGGGCTTTGCGGACAGGTCATACGGACTGATCGTGGTCGGCGGAGGGGTTGCCGGCCTCACCGCCGCGCTCGCGGCGGCCGAGCAGGTCGACGTGCTCGTGCTCGCAAAGGCGCCCGTCAGGGCCTCGAACAGCTGGAAGGCACAGGGCGGTGTCGCGGCCGCGCTCGGCGAGGGAGACACGCCGGCGCTCCACGCGGCGGACACGTTCCGCGCGGGACGGGGGCTCTCGCGCCCGAGCGCCGTCAAGGTGCTCACCGAGGAGGCCCCCGCGAGGATCGCCGAGCTCGTCGAGCTCGGGGTCGATTTCGACGAGGGGCTCGGCCAGGAAGGCGGCCACTCGATGCGGCGCGTCGTCCACGCGGGCGGCGCCGAGACCGGGAAGGCCATCTCGGCCGTCCTCGCCGAGCGGGTCGCCGCGAACCCGCGGATCACGGTCGCAGACCACGTTCGAGTCCTCGAGCTCTGGACGGAAGGCGAGCGCTGCGTCGGCGTGATCACGGACGAGGGCGCGGTCGCCGCTCCGGCCACGATCATCGCGACCGGTGGCTACGGCGCGCTCTACTCCCGCACGACGAACCCTCCCGGCGCGGTCGGCGACGGCCTCGAGCTCGCCTATCGCGCGGGCGCCGCGCTCGCCGACCTCGAGTTCGTCCAGTTCCATCCGACAGCGCTCCTCGATGACGGCTTCCTGCTCTCCGAGGCGCTCCGCGGGGAGGGCGCCGTGCTTCTCGACGACGGCGGCAACCGCTTCACCGACGAGCTCGCGCCGCGCGACGTCGTCGCCCGGGCGATCGCCCAGCGCGGTCAAGCGGGCCTCGACCTGCGCCAGATCGAGCGCGGGCGCTTTCCCGGGCTGATGTCCTCGCTGGAGGAGGCTGGTTACGATCCGTCGACCGAGCCGATTCCCGTATCGCCCGCCGCTCATTACACGGTGGGCGGGATCGTGACCGATCTCGAGGGCCGGACGACGCTGGCCGGCCTCTACGCAGCGGGCGAGTGCGCCGCCACCGGAGTTCACGGAGCGAACCGGCTCGCCTCGAACTCGCTGCTCGAGTGCCTCGTCTTCGGCCGGCGAGCCGGGCTCGCCGCGCTCTCGGCGCCGCCCGTGTCGGCGGGCGTGCCACCGGCTGCGCCGCCCACCGCTCCGCCGATCGAGGCGGGCGCGACCGACGAGCTCCGCGGAGCGATCTGGCGGGACGCCGGCCTGATCCGGAACGCCGCAGGGCTCGAGGAGCTCGCCGGCTCGAAGGCCCTTCTGCCCCGGCTCGTCGCCGAGAGCGCGCTCGCGCGGCGTGAGAGCCGCGGCGCCCACTTCCGGGACGACTTCCCGACCGAGGACGATGCGTTCCTCGGACATGTCGTCCTCCGGCGGGGGTACGAGCCCGTGCTCGAGCGGTGGAGCTGACCGCCGAGGCCGTCGAGGCCGTCGTCGCCACGGCGCTCGCCGAGGACGTCGGCGAAGGCGACCTCACGACCGATCGGATCGTCCCGTCGGGCGTTCGTTGCCGGGCCGAGCTCCTGATCGAAGAGCCCGGCGTCGTCTGCGGGGTCCCGGCGGCCGTCTCCGTCTTCACGACGCTCGATACCGACGTCACCGTCGACGT
>DASZLW010000276.1:0-17736 GCA_035552175.1 Gaiellaceae bacterium
GTCGATCGCGTCGCGATCGAGCTCGAGCCCGGCGGGGAGACCGGTGAGGATCGCGACGAGCCCGGGCCCATGGGACTCACCGGCGGTGGCGAGGCGAAGCGGCACGGCCTAGAGATTACGTTCGGACTGCTTCGCGCATCATCACGACCGGCGCCGGAATGCCCGTCCAGAGCTCGAAGCTCTTCGCACCCTGCCGGACGAGGGCCTCGAGCCCGTCGACCACGTCGCATCCAGCCCGCCGGGCGGCGGCGACGAGCGCGGTCTCGGCGTCGCTCCCGGAATAGGCGAGGTCGACCACGGTCTGTCCGGCCCGTGGTTCGACGAGAACCTGATCCCGGACCGGCGTGGCGTTCACGATCAGGTCGCATCCGTCCGCATCCGGTGGCCATTCCCCGCGGCGGCTGAAGAACCGCGTGTCGCGCGGAAGGCCGGGCCCGATCGTGAGTGCAGCGCCGCCCGCGCCGATCACGCACGCCCGTGAGGCGACGATCCCGGCCAGGATCTCCCTGTCCGTGTTCACCCCGACGACCCGCCCGTCGCGAATGAGCAGCGTGTTCACCGCCTCCCCGTCTGCCTCGTCGCAGGCCTCGACGACCGCCTGCTTGTGAGGAATCGTCACGTTCGCGCCGGCGAAGCCGAGCGCGCGAAGCGCACCGACCGCCGCGACGGGATCCTGGACGTCGAACGCCGAGTAGTGCCAGTCGAGACGCGCCGCCGCAAACGCCGCGTTGTGCATCCGCGGCGAGAGCGAGTGGGAGACGGGATGCCCGATCAGCCCGACGTGAGTCGTCACCGCGACGACGTCACTTGTAGCCGTGCGTCGCGAGGTACTGGTCGAAAGCGGCCTGGCTCGCGGTGAAGTAGTTGTGCCGGTGGTCCGGCTTGCGCACGAAGTAGAGGTAGTCGACGTGAGCGGGATGCGCGGCGGCCTCGATCGCGGCGATCCCCGGGTTCGAGATCGGTGTGGGCGGCAGCCCCGCGAACTTCCGGGTGTTGTACGGATTCGAGCTCGCGAGCTCGGATTCGGTGATCGAGTGGGTCGGAGGGATGTGCAGCCCGTAGCGGAGCGTCGCGTCGATCCCGAGGGTCATCCTGTCGTGGAGCCGGTTGTAGATCACCGCCGCGATGAGAGGGCGCTCCGACGGGACCGACGCCTCGCCCTCGATCATCGAGGCGATCTTCAGCACGTCGTACGGCGTCAGGTTCTTCGAGCGCGCGTAGGCGAGGTTGACCGTTCGCCAGCGGCGGCAGAACGTGATGATCTGGTCGCTGACGAGCTGCTTCGAGGTCGTCCCGGCGAGGAAGTCGTAGGTCGCAGGGAACAGGAACCCTTCGAGGTTCGTCTGCGGCTTGCGGCTGAAGCAGGAGACGATCGCCTTTCGGGACGCGGCGAGGTAGGCCGATTCGTTCAGGCGCACGCGCCCCTTCCGCTCGTGCTCTGCGATCTTCGCGACCGCCTTCACGCGCTGTCCCATCGCGATCCGCGTGAAGCCCTCCGGAAAGACGATCCGGAACGGCTTCGGGGGTGGCGGCGGCGGCGGTGGCGTGGCCTGCTGGTGATGGTGGACAGCCGCGTACGAGATCGCGGCTGCGGCCCCGACCGCAACCAGGAACACGACCCCCGCCGCGAGCCGGCGGGTCCGGATCTGCCGGTTCACCGTGCGGTCGCGAGCCATTCCAGGTAGCTCGAAAGGATGTAGGCGGCAGCGCGCGCGTCGTCGCCGCCCGCGAGTGACGAGGTGAAGCGCTCGTCCCACGTCTCGACGGGGATGTCGAGGGCCTCGCGGAGCCCCTCCACGAAGGCAATCGTCTCGCGGGCCTGGTCGCCGTGCTCGCCCCGGAGGGTGAGCGGGAGGCCGACGACGATGCTCTCCGGCGCCTCGTCGCGGATCGTGGCGAGCAGGTTCTCCATTCCGGCCGGCGTGCGCACCTTCGCTGCGACCCCGACGGGCCGGGCGAGCGTCCCGGTCGGGTCGGAGACGGCGATGCCGGTTCGCGCGGAGCCGTAGTCGAGCGCCAGGACCTTCACGACGGAGCCGTCATGACAGTGCGGCGGACAGGAGCTCGCGCGCGCGGGCGACGGCATCCGGGAGCTTCTCGGGGTCCTTGCCCCCTGCTCTCGCCATCGTCGGCCGCCCCCCGCCGCCGCCGCCGACGATCGCGGCGATCTCCTTGATCACGGCCCCGGCGGAGATCCGGGTCGCGACGCTGTCGTCGAAGTTCGCGACCAGGTGCACGCTGCCGTTCTCGCGCGACCCGAGCACGACTGCCGCGGGAGCGCTGCGCTGCTTGAACCGGTCGGAGAGGTCGAGGAGGGCATCGGCGCCGAGACCCTCGACGATCTGGACGATCACGTTGACGCCGGCGACGACCTCGAGCTCTGGATTTGGATCGGCCGGGTTCGAATCAGCTGAGCCCGGATCGGCCGTTGCAGCCTCGACACGGGGCTTCCTCTTCGCCTCGCGCCGCGCCCGCTCGAGCTCGCCGCGCGTCTCGTCGAGCTCGCGCGAGCGGCCGTGCAGGATCGACCAGGCCTCGCCGGCGGTCACCGCCTCGATGCGGCGCGAGCCCGAGCCCACGGAGCTCTCGCTCAGGATCACGAACGGCCCGATCTCGGCGGTCGAACGCACATGGGTGCCGCCGCAGAGCTCGCGCGAGAAGCCGTCGATCTCGACGACGCGCACCTCGTTCCCGTACTTCTCGCCGAAGAGGGCCATTGCGCCGAGCTTGCGCGCTTCGTCGATCGTCGTCACGAACGTGCGGACCGGGATCGCCTCGAAGATCTTCTCGTTCACGCGACGCTCGATGCGCTCGCGCTCCTCCTCGGCGAGCGGCTGCGGATGGCTGAAGTCGAAGCGGAGCTTCTCGGGGCGGACGGCCGATCCCGCCTGCTTGACGTGGTCGCCGAGCTCCTCGCGGAGGGCCGCATGCAGCAGATGCGTCGCCGTGTGATTGGCCATCGTCGGGAACCGGGCCGACCAGTCGACGACAGCGCGCACACGCGTCCCCTGCTCGAGCGGAACGCCGCCGGTCTCCACCGAGAGCACCTGATCGTCCCCGAACTTGAGCACCTCCGCGACCTCGAGGCGGCGCCCGTCGGCTTCGGGTATGTCGAGCTCGAGGTAGCCGAGATCGCTCACCTGGCCGCCGCTCGAGGCGTAGAACGGCGACTGCTCGAGCTTGACGAACTGCCGCGTTCCCGCCGTCGGGCCGGTTTCGACGATCGCCGTCAGCACCTCCGTCTGCTCGTACCCGACGAACTCCGTCGGTCGGAATCCGGCGCCGACGACCGCGGCCGCGAGCTGCTGGGTCGTGCTCTCCCCGCCGGCCCGCGAGATCTCGCGATGCCCGGCCATCAGGTCGCGGAAGCCGTCGACGTCGACGGCCTGGCCGCGTTCCTCGGCAAGCTCCTGCGTCAGCTCGATCGGGAAGCCGTAGGTCGCCGCAAGGTCGAACGCCTCTCGGGCCGTGATCGCGTCCTTCTCCGTGAGCTCGTCGAACACCTTCTGCCCGCGTGCCAGGGTCTCGCGGAAACGCTCCTCCTCGAGCTGGACTGCCCGCTCGATCTCGCCGGCGTGCTCGCGCAGCTCGGGGTAGGCGTCGCCCATCTGCTCGATCACGACGGCCGGAAGCCGGTAGACGCCTTCGAGCCCGATCCGCTGCCCGTGCTGGATCGCCCGGCGCAGGAGCCGGCGGCAGATGTACCCGCGGCCCTCGTTCGAAGGCGTGACGCCGTCGGCGATCAGGAAGGTGACCGCACGCCCGTGGTCGGCGAGCACGCGGTAGGCCTTCCGCGACGCCTCGGAGTCCTCGTAGCCGACGGAGGCCCCGGCCTCGATCCAGTCCATGATGATCCTGAACCCGTCGGTGTCGTAGTTCGACGGGACGCCCTGCACGACGCAGGCCGTCCGCTCGAGGCCCATGCCCGTGTCGACGTTCTGTGCGGGGAGCGGCACGAGCTCGTTGCCGGGGCGCAGGTCGAACTGCATGAAGACGAGGTTGTAGAACTCGTAGAAGCGGTCGCAGTGCCCCGGCAGGCAGCCCGACTCGCCGCAGCCGAACGATTCGCCGCGGTCGAAGAAGATCTCCGAGCACGGCCCGCAAGGACCGGTCTCGGCGGCCTTCCAGAAGTTGTCGTCCCCGAGTCGCACGATCCGCTCGGGCGGCACGCCGACGCGCTCCCAGGCTTCGATCGCAACGGTGTCCTCGCCGAGGCCGAGCGCGGGGTTCCCCTCGTGCACCGTGACCCAGAGCCGATCCGGGTCGAGCTTCAGGTGGTCGTTGACGAACTCCCACGCGAAGTCGATCGCCTCGTCCTTGAAGTAGTCGCCGAACGAGAAGTTGCCCATCATCTCGAAGAAGGAGTTGTGCCGGTCCGTGCGCCCGACGTCCTCGAGGTCGGTGTCCTTTCCCCCTGCGCGGAGGCACTTCTGCACGCTGACCGCGCGCGGCGCGGGCGGCTCCTTCGTCCGCAGGAAGTAGGGCTTGAACGGCTGCATCCCGGCGACGATGAAGAGCGTCGACGGGTCGTCGGCGGGCGGGATCAGCGAGTGCGACGGGACGCGAAGATGCCCGCGCTCTGCGTAGAAGCGCTGGAACGCGTCACGAAGCTCCGCCGTCGTGAGCATGGGGACAGTGTAGAAGGGCTTAGAAGCTCTCACGCAACGAAGCCTTGAGTCGCTCGGACCCGCTGGACGGCGCGATGCTGCGTCCTCGGTCGCAGAAATAAGCGAGCTATTCCCGCTCCCGGCGTCCTTGCCTCGCACCATCCAGCGCGCCCGATCGACGAAGCGTCATCGCGTGGGAGCTTCTTACTGTCCGGCCTGCGGCCCGCTTTGCGCGGACGCGGGGTCGGTCTTCCCGATCTCGTCCCTGAAGTCGGCCTCGCGCCGGGAAGCGGCCTCCTTGGCGCTCTCCATCGCGGCGCCGACGCTGCGTTTTGCCTTCAGGGTTGCGAAACCGTGCGAGACGCCGCTCGTCAACCCGACGAGCTTCTCGACGGGACGGCGGACGGCGAAGCTGACGGTGCGAACGGTGCCGTCGACGGATTGCACCGCATCGACCGCGCTGTCGGTCACGGTGTCGAGCTTGTCGAGCTGCCCGTTCACCCGGTCGACCGAGCCGCCGACCTTGTTGATCACCGGCATGATCTCGGTCTCGGCGCCCTTGATGAACGAGGAGATGCGCTGCATGAGGCCTGCGAGCAGGGCCAGGGCGACGGCGACACCGATCCCGGCGGCGACGAGGAAGAACGCGAGTGCGTAGTCCGCGACGTGGCCTGCGGTTGAGAGGACCAGCATGACGAGGATGTTACTTCCCCGTTGCGGACACGATCACGCCTGCGCCGACGACCGCGTCGCCGACGTAGAGAACGGCAGTCTGACCCGGGGCGACTCCGTACACCGACTCGTCGAACAGGAGCCGGAACCCGCTCGGGGTCGGCGTCACGAATGCGGGCGTCGCAGGAGAGCGGTACCGGAGCTTCGCCTCGACCCGTCCCTCGCCGGCTCGCAGCCGACCTCGCACATCGACCCGTGTCCGCGCGAGCGAGGCGCGCGGGCCGACGACGACGGTATTCGTCTTCGGCACGGTCGATACGGCGTAGAGCGGCTCGGCAGCCGCGACACCGAGCCCGCGGCGCTGCCCCGGGGTGTACCGCCAGTAGCCGTCGTGGCTTCCGACCCGGCGTCCCCCCTCGTCCACGATCTCGCCGCTGGCCGAGACGAGCCCCTGCCGGCCGAGGAACGCCCGGTAGTCGTCGCCCCCGAGGAAGCAGGCCTCCTGGCTGTCCGCGCGGGTCGCAGCGGCGAGCCCGGCGGCGGCGGCCTGCGCGCGCGTCTCGGCCTTCGTCTGGTTCCCGAGTGGGAACCAGAGCCGCCCGAGCCCGGCAGGATCGAGCGTCGCGAGCATGTAGCTCTGATCCTTGGCGTGGTCGACGGCGCGCGCGATCGCCAGCTCCCCGCCGCGCTCGACGATCCGCGCGTAGTGCCCGGTCGCAAGCCGCCCGGCGCCGATCCTCCGGGCAAAACGAAGGAGCTCGTCGAAGCGAAAGCTCCCGTTGCAGCGAACACAGGGGTTCGGCGTCTGCCCCCGCTCGTAGGCGCGCGTGAACGGCTCGACAACCGCAGCACGGAAACGCTCGCGCAGGTCGAGCGTGACGTGCGGAAGCCCGAGCCGGTGGCAGGTCTCCCGGGCGGAGATCACGGAGGACGGCGAGCAGCAGGCACGGTCGGTGTCGGGAGCCCGAGGATCGATCCAGAGCCGGAGCGTCACCCCGACCGCAGCCTCACCGGCCGCAAGCAGCGACACCGCGCTGTCGACCCCGCCGCTCATCGCGACGGCAGTCCGCGCCGCATCGAGCCGAGCCCGAACCGCGGGTCCGATCGCATTGGCGAGGGCGTCGACAGCCAGAGTCTCCCCGGAGACGGCAGCAGCCTCGAGGAGGGTCAGCCCGACGAGGTCGCGCTCGAGCCCGGGAGCATCGGCGGCCACGATCCGGTTGCGATCGACGCGGAGCGAGACCGCAGCCCACTCACCGTCCCGAGATGAATCCCCAAAAAGCTCGCGCATGGAAGGCCAGCGTACCGCCGAGGATCGGTGAGGCCAGAAACCGAGGCCTCGGAAGCCACGACTCGGCAGCCACGCTTTCGCGACGCAGAGAACGATTGGGCCCCTACGAAGCAGCACCCGCGAGTCGAAAGCCCCAACCGGAAAAGCAGCCCATCCGCTGAGGTAATCGTAGAAAACTCAGAGTGCTCGACCCCGCCGTATTACCGCGCCCGTGTGAACCTGGCAAGCCAGGTGGGTGCAGCGCGACCCGGGTACTGCCCGGATCGACACAAGCTCCCTTTCACGTAGCGTTGGTTCTACATGGTGCGCGGCATTGCGAACGGGGTCGGGCACTCCGAGCGGGCCACTGTAGCCGACCGCGCCGGGGTGACAGCGTCGCAGCGTGACAGCGACTCAGCGTGGCAGCGTCTCAGGCTCGCCGAGTCCCAGGGCAGGCAGCGCCTCAGTCGTTGCCGGCGTAGCTCCAGCGGATGCGGCGGACGCCCGCAATGCCGAGGTGCCGCGCGAGTGCCCGCGTCAGGTCGAACTCCCTGCCCGAGCCGGCGCTTCGGCCGACGACCGAGGTGAGCACATGGCGGCCGCGAAAGGTGAGGTACAGCTGGGCCCCGCAGGGAAGGACCGGGCTCGCTATGCCCATCGTGTGCGCGCCGATCAGGATCCCGCAATCCGTCGTCTTACCGATCGTCTTCGCACCGGATGCACCGACGAGAGCCGAGTAGGAGCCCTGTGCGGGCGGAAGCGCCGCCTTCCGGGCGTGTTCGTGGCGCCGGTCGGTGACGGCGAGGGAGATGGCGATCCCGAGGATGGCGACTGCCGCGAGCATCAGCTGCCGTTCGGCGACGATGCCTCTCACCGAGCCTGCCCCGGGAGCACGCGGTCGGCGGGCGGCCCGTCGGGCACCTCGACGACGGCCTCTTCCACGCTGCGACGGAAGAGCCTGCGCCGGGCGCCGTCGGCCAGCGGATCGATGTGGTGGACGGCCGTCGCCTGGATCCGCTCGCGAGAGGCAAGTCGCTCCGGCTCCGTCGCCGGGATCGGCCGCCGCGCCGGTGCTGCGGGCATCTCGATCGGAGCCGGGATGACCGGGTCCTCCGTCGGCGCGTCGCCGAGGATCGCCGGTCGGTGGGCATCCTCCGCGTCCTCCCCGGTCGGCTCGTCCTCGTCGTCCGGGAAGTCGGCCTCGTGCAGGCTCGCGGGAAGCGGCGGAAGCACGTCGGAGAGCTCGGGTGGGAACTCGGCATCCGGTTCCGCCTCGTCGCCGTGCTCGATGCCGTAGCCGTAGGCACGGTCTGCCTCCGGGAGCGCGATCTGCGTCTCCTCCTCGGCGGAGGTGTCGAGGACGGGCCACTGCTCGAGGTCGGCGGCCCATTCGGTGACCGAGGCGACGAACGTCGGCTCGTCGTCGGGCTCGAGGATTGTCGGATAGGGGCCGGGCTGTTCGACCGCGCGCGGCGGAGGGAGCGCGACCTGCGGAACGTAGTACCGCGGTGGGAGACCACGCCCGTAGTGGGGCTCGTCGAGCCACGAGATCCACTCGAGAAGCGCAACGACCACCCACGCGAGAGCCATCAGCGCGATCACGGCGACGGGCTGCAGGTTCGCCACCGTCACTGCGGCGGCCGCGCCTGCGAGGAACAGCGCCTCGACCAGGAACCGACCGATCCGGCGTCGCTGCACTAGCTCGGATGGGCTTCGAGGCTCACGGCTCCTCGACCGTGACCGCGATGCCGAGCTCCTTCAGCTGCGGCGCCTCGACCGTCGTCGGCGCCCCGGACATCGGATCCTGGCCTGCCTGGTTCTTCGGGAACGCGACGAGCTCGCGGATGAACGGCTCGTCGAGGAGCGCCATCAGCAGCCGGTCGATCCCGGAGGCGATGCCGCCGTGCGGGGGCGCACCCATCGCGAGGGCATCGAGCAGGAACCCGAACTTCGAGCGCTGCTCCTCCGGCGAGATGTTGAGGAGCCCGAACACCTTCGCCTGGAGCTCGGCCTCGTGGATCCGGAAGGACCCGCCGGCGATCTCGATCCCGTTCGCGACGAGGTCGTACGCGATCGCCTTCGCGGCGCCGGGGGCGGAGTCCAGGAGCTGCTCGCCCTCGAGGTTCGGCCGCGTGAAGGGATGATGGACGGCGCTCCAACGGCTTTCGTCCTCGTCCCACTCGAACATCGGGAAGTCGGTGACCCAGAGGAAGCGCTGCGCATCGGTGTCGATCAACCCGAGCTCCCGGCCGAGATGGAGCCTCAGCGCGCCGAGGACGCGCGACACCATCCCGGGCTCGGCCGCGCCGAACACGACCGTGTGGCCCGGCTCCGACCGGAAGAACCCCAGCTCGGCCTCGCTCAGGAACTTCGCGATCGGGGAGCGCACCTCGCCGTCCTCGCCGTACACGAGGTAGGCGAGGCCCTTGGCACCCCAGAGCTTCGCGACCTCCTCGAGCTTCGCGAGGTCGCCGCGGGAGAGCTCCTGCGGGATTCGCAGGAACCGCACGGCGGCCGCGTCGCCGAAGACCTTGAACCCAGAGCCGCGCGTGACCTCGGTCGCATCCTCGATCTCGAGGCCGAAGCGAAGATCCGGCTTGTCGGAGCCGTAGCGGAGGTCGGCGTCCTCCCAGGTGAGCCTCGTGAAAGGGGTCTCGAGCTCGACGCCGCGCAGCTCGCGCCAGATGCGGGACATGATCCGCTCCATCAGGGCGAAGAGGAACTCGCTGTCCGGGAACGCCATCTCGACGTCGAGCTGGGTGATCTCCTGGAGCCGGTCGGCGCGGAGATCCTCGTCCCTGAAGCAGCGCGCGATCTGGTAGTAGCGCTCGAACCCGGACATGACGAGGAGCTGCTTGTAGATCTGCGGGCTCTGCGGCAGCGCGAAGAAGCGGCCGGGCTGCAGGCGGGTCGGCACGAGGAAGTCGCGGGCCCCCTCGGGCGTCGGCTTGGCCATGATCGGCGTCTCGATGTCGACGAACCCCTCGGCCTCCATCTCGGAGCGGATGATCGACACGAGCTTGGCGCGGGTGCGGATGTTCGCCTGCATCTTCGCGCGGCGGAGGTCGAGCCAGCGGTAGCGCAGGCGGATCGTCTCGTCGACCCCCTCCTCGTCGAGCTGGAACGGTAGGGGAGTCGAGCGCGAGAGGATCTCGAGCTCGTCCGCCTGGATCTCGATCTCGCCCGTCGACATGGCCGGATTGACGGTCTCGGGGGCGCGGTGCACGACCGGCCCGCGGGCGCGCACGACGAACTCGTTGCGGAGCGCGTGCGCGACCTCTGCGGCCGCGGCGGCGTTCTCGGGGTTGATCACGACCTGCAACACGCCCTCTTCGTCGCGGAGGTCGACAAAGACGAGGCCGCCGTGGTCGCGGCGGGTCGCGACCCAGCCGGCGACGGTCACCGTCTTCCCCTCGTCGTCGGGACGCAGCGAGCTGCCCCGTTGGTCACGCCAGGCGGTCATTCGCTGAGCGTATCTACGAGGTCCGCGAGCACCACCGTGCGGTCGCCGGTGCCGCCGCGCCGTACTGTCGCATCCTCGCTGCGGACGATCGCGAGCACCGGCGCGCCCGAGCGGCCCCACTGCGTGAGCTGGCCCTTCAGCGACCGCCCGGCGAAGTCGGTGTCGCAGGCCTTTCCGCGGCGCCGCAGCTCGGCCATCGCCTGCAACACGAAGCCCTGAGGCGCACCCTCGCTCGCGAGGAAGACATCGAGGGCCGGCGCGACGGCCCGGACGTCCTCGCGCTCCATCGCGAGCAGCAGCCGTTCGATTCCCGCACCGAAGCCGATGCCAGGAGTCGGCGGCCCTCCGACGGCCTCGACGAGCCCGTCGTAGCGGCCCCCGCCGCAGATCGTCGAGTTGGCATTCTCGTCCGGGCCGACGAACTCGAATGCTGTTCGCGTGTAGTAGTCGAGGCCGCGAACGAGCGTCGGATCGATCGTGTAGGGAACTCGGAGCCCGTCGAGGAGTGTGCGGACGGTGTCGAAGTGCTCGCGGCAGGCGTCACAGAGGGACTCGCCGATCTTCGGCGCGTCTGCAAGTGCCTCCCGGAGCGCCGGGTTCTTGACGTCGAAGACCTGAAGCGGGCTCGTTGCGCGCTTGTGCCGCGCGTCGTCGTCGAGCACGTCGTCGTTCGCATCGAGCCAGTCGTTCAGCCTGCGGACGTACTCCGGCCGGCACGCGGCATCACCGATCGAGTTCAGGTGCAGCTCCCACTCGGTCACGCCGAGGCGCCGGAGGAGCTCGGCGTAGAAGCCGATCACCTCGGCGTCGATCTCCGGCCCGGCGGAGCCGATCGCCTCGAGCGAGAGCTGCCAGTGCTCCCTGTACCGCCCGCGGCCGGGGGCCCCGTACCGGTACATGGGCGCGATCGTGTACGCCTTGACGGGTTGCGGCCAGCGGTGGAGCCCGCCCTCGAGGTAGGCGCGCACGATCGGCGCGGTCCCCTCGGGCCGGAGCGTGAGGGACCGGTCGGAGCGATCGGCGAACGTGTACATCTCCTTGTTCACGACGTCGGACGCCTCGCCTGCGGTCCGGGCGAACAGGCCCGTGTCCTCGAATCCCGGCGTCTGGATCCGACCCCAGCCGTACACGGCGGCCTGCTCCTCCATCGTCCTCACGACGTGCCACCAGAGGTGGTTGTCGGGCAGCACGTCGTGAGTGCCGCGCGGCGCCTGGAACTTCTCGGCCATCACGGCGCGGCCCGCAGCTCGGCGAGAAACGGGTTCGTCGCGAGCTCACGGCCGAGCGTCGTCGGCTCGCCGTGGCCCGGGTAGACGACGGCGTCGGCGCCGAAGCGGTCGTTCAGCCGCCGGATCGAGGCGAGGAGCGTGTCCCAGTCGCCGCCGGGGAAGTCGACCCGGCCGACCGAGCCGGCGAACAGGAGGTCGCCGGCGAAGATCGAGCCCTCGGTCGCGAACGCGACGTGATCGCGCGAGTGGCCGGCGATTCCCACCACCTCGAACTCGATGCCGGCGACGGTGATCGTGTCCCCGTCGGCGACGAGGTGCTCGGGGTCGTGGGGGCGGATCTGCATCCCGCCACGGGTCTCGCCTGCCCGCAGATCATCGGCCTCGCCTGCCGGAGCCCACGTGTCGGCGCCCGTTGCGGCAGCGACCTCGGCGACGCCGGCGACGTGGTCGACATCGGCATGCGTGACGAGGATTCCCGCGACCCTGGCGTCCAGTCGATCGAGCTCGGCGAAGAGCGGCGGAGCATCGCCTCCCGGGTCGACGACAGCGGCTTCGTCTGCGTGTGGCGAGGAGCGGACGACGAAGCAATTGGAGGCGTACTGCGGGTTCAGCACCACGCGGTCGACGGAGATCGCCATCTCGACGAGTCTACGTAGCGGATCGCTTGGGTCAGCGCGTCTTGCCGGGCCGTGAGGGCCGCGGCGGCGCGCTCTTCCGCTTCTCCCACTTCCGGTACACCATGCCGTCGAGCCAGTAGGTGAGCGGGATGAACATGAGGGTATAGACGAGCCCGATCAGGATGCGGGTCGGGACCGGGTCGCTCCGCAGGAAGAAGAACATCACCGCCATCATCGGGAGGCCCCAGAGCGCCGCCCGCCTGAACGCGCGCTCCCACGACGGCGGCTGCGGATCCTTCCGACCCGAACCGCTTCTGGCGCCGGTCGGCTTCGCCGCAGTCTTGGCCTTCGCGGGCGCCGCGTCCTGCTTCTTCGCGCGGAGCTCGGTCGAGCGCAGCTCGATCTCGTTGCCCTCCTCGTCGAGCTCGACGAGGGCGTAGTCGTGGCGGAACGTCTTCGCGCGCCGCGCCCGCTGTTTGCGAGTGGCCATTCTGATACCAACCTAGCGTGTCCGACCCGGTCTTCGACGTCCCGCGCGAAGTCGAGCTGACGACGCGGGCCCGCGGGGGGTCCTTCGCGCTCCTCCGCCGGCGCGACTTCCGCACGCTGTACCTCGCCGTCTCCGTGAGCGAACTCGGGGACGCGCTCAGCTACATCGCCCTGATGTGGGTCGCGCTCCGCCTCGGAGGCGCTCTCGGCGTCGTCGCGGTGCGGCTCGCAGACAGCCTGCCGGCCTTCTTCTTCGGGCTCCACGGCGGGATCGCGGCCGATCGGTGGAGCCGGCGGAAGCTGATGGTCGGCGCCGACCTCGCCCGCGGCGTCGTCCTCGTCCCGGTTGCGGTGCTCGGTCTGATGGGCTCGCTGCCACTGTGGGGGCTCGTCGTCGCTGCTTTCGTGATCGAGGCGGCGACGAGCTACTTCGCGCCTGCGTACGGCGCAACGATCCCTGCGGTCGTGGAGCGTGAGAACGTCCAGTCGGCGAACGCACTCGTCACGGCGACGGCGCAGGCGCTCTCGGTCGGCGGTTGGGCCGTCGCGGCACTGCTCCTGTCGGTTCTGCCGATCTCGACGTTCTTTGCGATCGATGCAGGCACGTTCTTCCTCTCCGGCGTGCTCATCCTCCGCATGCACGCGGGGCGCGGCAGCGCGACGGCCGGCGCGACACCGCGGCTGCGAGAGGGGATCGCGGCGCTGAAGCCCGAGCGCGCGCTCACGACGGCGGTCGTCACATACGGCGTCGCGATGACCCTCACCACGGGCTGCTGGATCGCGGGCGTCCCGACTCTCGTCGAGAAGTCGCTGCACCACGGGGCGGGCGGCTTCTCGATCGTGATGATCGGGTTCGCGGTCGGCTCGATCGCGGTGGGCGGCGTGCTCGCGCGGATGCCGTCGCAGCACAAGGAGCGGGCGAGCATGCTTGCGTGGCTTATCGATCTCCCTGCGTACCTCCTGCTCGCGGTCGCGACGAACATCCCGCTCGCGGTTGCCGCGGCTGTCGGATCGGGCGCCGCCGAGAGCCTGTCGGACGTGCTGCTGACCTCGGCCGCGCAGGAGAAGATCGACGACGCCGTGCTCGGTCGCGTGATCGGGGTGATCTCGTTCGTCCACCGCGGCTCGCACGCGACGGGGCTCCTCTTCGTCGCGCCGATCTTCGCGATCGCGGCGGCACGGCCCATCTTCGCCGTGTCGGCCTTCGCCCTCGTCGGGGTCGCGCTGACGGGGATGTTCGTCGCCGCGCGCCTCTCCCGAGCCCCGGCCGGGGCCCCGACCTGACGCGTCGAACCCGGTGTCTGACACCAGTTTCTCGGGGCTCAGAAGCACGCTTTTGCAGGTCTTTTGTCGATCGCCATGACAGCGTTGAATCGGTGTCTGGCACCGTTTCCACAGGCCTGGCGCTACGGCTCGAGCAGGCGAAGCTCGAGTACGTGGCTCGCGTCGAACCCGGCGATCCCGAGCACCGAACCGGCCGCGGCAACGGCAGCGCCCGCCGGCAGCAACCCGACGAGCTCCGAGCCCGCCACCTCCGCCCCACGCTCGCCGGCCTCGACCCGGATCCGCTCGACGATCTCGTGCAACGCCGAAGCCTCCCAGTCCTCGACGTTCATCGAGACCTGGACGAGCCCGGCAACCGGAAGCTCGAGCCCGAGCGCACGCACGCCGGAAAAGCCGCCGCCGGATTCCCGAACGACCGCCGCGATCTCCCGCGCCGCCTCGAGCTTCCCCCTGAGGTTCACGTTGAACGCGATCAGCGGCCGGCGCGCGCCGACGATGACGCCTCCGGCGCGGGGATCGAGCCGCGCGGGCCCGAAATCGGGGGACAGCTCCCCCGCGTCGAGACGCCGTTGCAGCTCGTCGGTCCCGCCACGACGGTAGAACGCCGGCCCCCGCTCCGGCGGCGCGTAGACGAACACCGGCACCCCGAGCTCCCCCACGCGGGCCCCCAGCTCGAGCGCCGCCCACCGGGCTCGCTCCAGATCACCGGGGTCGATCGGAACGATCGGGACCACGTCGGCGGCGCCGATCCGCGGATGAGCTCCCGCGTGGCGACGCAGATCGATCCGTTCGTGCGCGACCTCGATTCCGGCCAGGAGCGCCTCGACGAGCCCGGCCTCGTCCCCGACGAGCGTGAACACTGACCGGTTGTGATCCACGTCGGCGTGGACGTCGAGCAGCCGGGCGCGAGACCCGAGGGCGGCGCCGATCGCGTCGATCGTCGCGCGATCGCGCCCCTCGGAGAAATTCGGCACCGATTCGAGCGGCAGCACGGCTCGAACTGTAGGCCGCCCCGCCCGATCCTCGATGCGTAGGCTGGAACGATGGCTCCCCCGGACCCGGATCCCGCCGCTGATCGAGCACCGAGCCACGGCTCGACCTTCTGGCGCCTACTCGGCTTTCTCAGGCCCTACAAAGGCACCCTCTTCATCTCGCTCTGGCTCGCCGTCATCGCGCAGAGCGGCTCCCTCGCGTTCCCGTGGCTCACGAAGGACGTCGTCAAGGCGATCAACGAGGGACGCCGCGGACCGCTGACGACACTCATCGGAATCGTGCTCGCGGTCGGGCTCGTGAAGGCCGTCTCGACCCTGTTCCGGCGGCTGATCTCGGGCAAGCAGGCCCTCGGCGTCGAGCTCGACATGCGAAACGCGATCTACGCGAAGCTCGTGCGCCTCTCGTTCGGATACTTCGACCGGCAGCAGACAGGTCAGCTGATGTCCCGCGCGACGGTCGACCTCCAGGCCGTCCGGTTCTTCCTCGGCTATGGACTGATCTTCTTCTTCCAGCACGTGTTCATGGTCGTGGGCGTCGGTGCGCTCCTGTTTGTCGTCTCCTGGAAGCTCGCGCTCGTCGTGATCGCGATCTCCCCGATCCTCATCGCGCTCGCCTACCGCTACAGCAACGTGTCGCACCCGATCCTCCGGGACGTGCAACAGAAGATGGCGGACGTCGCGACGGTGGCCGAGGAGAACATCGTCGGCGTCCATGTCGTCAAGGCGTTTGCGCAGGAGCAGGCCGAGCAGGACAAATTCGAAGGCCGCTCGGAGGCCCTCTTCTCCCAGAGCGTCCGCGCCAACCGGCAGCGCGCGTTCTACGTCCCCGTGCTTGCGTTCCTGCCGCTGCTCGGCCAGGCGGCGGTCATCCTCGTCGGCGGAGACATGGCGCGCCGCGGCTCGCTCTCGATCCCGGATTTCGTCGCCTTCAACCTCTACCTCTCGATGGTCGTCTTTCCCCTGCGGATGCTCGGAATGTGGATCGGAGAGGGCCAGCGTGCCACTGCATCCGGCGAACGGATCTTCCAGATCCTCGACGAGTCCGAGGACATCCGGGATCTACCGGGCGCGCGCGAGCTACCGGCCGGCCCCGGACGTGTCTCCTTCCAAGGGCTCACGTTCGCCTACGAGCCGGGACGGCCGGTGCTGGAAGACATCGACCTCGAGCTCGCGCCGGGCCGGACCGTCGCGCTGATCGGCCACACCGGATCGGGGAAGACGACCCTCGCGTCGTTGATCCCGCGGTTCTACGACGTCCAGGCGGGCCGTGTGACGATCGACGGTGCGGACGTCCGCGACGTGACGCTGACCTCGCTCCGGCGCGAGATCGGTGTGATCGCGCAGGACCCGTTCCTCTTCTCCGCGACCGTCCGCGAGAACCTCGCGTTCGGCCGGCCGGACGCCACCGACGACGAGATCCGCGAGGCGGCGCGGCTCGCACAGGCGCACGAGTTCGTCGAGCGGCTCCCGGACGGCTACGACACGGTGATCGGCGAGCGGGGGATCACCCTGTCGGGCGGCCAGCGGCAGCGGCTCGCGATCGCGCGGGCGCTCGTCGTCGACCCTCGGATCCTCATCCTCGACGACGCGACCGCGTCGGTCGACCCCACCACGGAGGCCAGGATCCGGCTGGGACTGAAGGAGGCGATGCGCGGGCGGACGACCGTGATCATCGCGCACCGGCTCTCGACGATCGCGCTCGCAGACGAGATCGTCGTGCTCGACCACGGCCGCATCGTCGCCCGTGGTGGGCATGACGAGGTGCTCGCCGAAAGCGCTGTCTACCGCGAGATCTACGAGCACGGCCGCGTGGAGCGATCGATCGCGGAGCAGGAGGTCGCATGATGCCGTCCGACTCCTCCACTAGTCTGCTGTCAAATGTCATCAGCGTTCGTCATCGGTCGATCGGGGGCGCCCGTGCGGGTCTGGCAGCCGGGTAGCTCTCTCGTGTCGCAGCGGAAGGTCGTCGTCGACGACTGGTCCTGGGCCGCGACGAGACGCCGGCTGACGGCGCTCTACCGGCTTGCCCGCCCCTACCGCAGCCGGACGGTGCTCGCAATCGTGTCGCTCCTCGCGGCGACGGCCGCCTCCCTCGCTCCTCCGATCCTGATCGGTCGCGCGGTCGATGCGGTGAGCAACGGCCACACGGGCTCGCTCGGATGGCTTGTGGCGGCGTTCGTCGGGGCGAGCATCGTCGGCGTGCTGTGCTCCTACGCGCAGACGTACTTCACGGGCTGGACGGGCGAGCGCATGCTGGCCGACCTCCGCAACCACCTCTTCCGCCATCTGCAGCGCCTCTCCCTCGGCTTCTACGAACGCAATCGAGCCGGTGTCCTCATCAGCCGGCTCACGAACGACGTGGAGGCGCTCGACCAGCTCGTCACCGACGGCGTCACCTCCCTCGTCCAGAACACGCTGACGCTCTGCGGGGTCGCGGTGATCCTGTTCCTGCTCTCGTGGAAGCTGGCGCTCGCGACGCTGACCGTCGTGCCGCTGCTCGTCGTCGCCACCGCGATCTTCCGCAAGAAGTCGGGCCGCTCCTATCGGCTCGTCCGCGAGACCCTCGGCGCCGTGACCGCGACGCTCGCCGAGGACATCGCGGGAATGCGCGTGCTGCAGGCTTTCACGCGCGAGCGGGCGGCGCGCGAGCACTTCAAGGAGGTCGGCGAGGCCTACCGGCTCCGCAACCAGGAGACGGTGATCCAGAACGCCATCTACTTCCCGTTCGTCGATCTGCTCTCGTCGAGCGCCACTGCGATCATCCTCGGGTACGGCGGGTACCTCGTCTTCGACCACCAGACGACGATCGGCGTGCTCACCGCATTTCTCGGCTATGCGACGAGCTTCTTCGACCCGGTCCAGCAGCTCTCCCAGCTCTACAGCACGTTCCTGTCGGCCGTCGCGGCCCTCGACAAGATCATGGAGGTGCTCGTCGAGGAGCCACAGGTGACCGACGACCCGGCCGCACCGGAGCTTCCGCGGCTCCGTGGGCGCGTGCACTTCGACAACGTGCGTTTCACCTACGGGACCGGGCCCGAGGTGCTTCACGGGATCGATCTCGAAGTCGCAGCGGGAACGACCGTCGCGCTCGTCGGTCATACGGGCGCCGGAAA
>DASZLW010000277.1:0-14304 GCA_035552175.1 Gaiellaceae bacterium
GTCCGGGATCTCGATGTCCCCGTGCGGCGCGTAGTGCACCGCGTCGACCCAGGCAAGGGCGCCGGCGTCGTGCGCGATCGTCACGATCTCGTCGACCGGCGTGATCGTGCCGACGGCGTTCGAGGCCATCGGGAAGGCGACGACCTTCGTCTTCTCGGTCACGAGAGATCGCAGGTGGTCGAGGTCGATCCGGCACTCGTCGTCGAGGTTCGCGAGCTTCACGACGATCCCCTTGTCGTGGGCCAGCTCCAGCCAGGGCGAGATGTTCGCGTCGTGGTCGAGCTTCGTCGCGACGACCTCGTCGCCCGCCTGCCAGTCCCGCGCGGCGGTGCGTGAGAGTGCGAAGTTGAGCGTCGTCATGTTCGCGCCGAAGATCACCTCGTCGGTCAGGACGCCGAGGAGATCGGACGCAGCCGCACGAGCCGAGGCAACGACGTCGTCGGTGACGAGGGAGGTGAGGAACTTCCCGCCGACGTTCGCGTTCGCGGCCAGCATGTAGCCCGAGACGGCCTCGAGCACCGAGTCGGGCACCTGGGTTCCGGCCGGCCCGTCGAAGTACGCGAGCGGGACGTTGAGGGTGTGGAAGCGGTCGAGGACCGCCTCGATCGTCATGTCGACGATCTCGCCGCCCTCGCCGTGGAGGCTCGTCATGCGTGTGACGCTAGCGCCGTTTCAGGTGAGCCGCCACTCGTACCTCGGCTTCACGGTGAGGGTCGCGCCGATGAAGCAGTCGCGCTCGGCCTTCGCTGTCAGCTCCTCCGCTGCAACCGCGGGCGGCGTGAGTTTCGCATCGACCCGGCAGTCGATCTCGACGAAGGCGTACCGGCCGTCGCTCTCCCGTCTCGTCACCTTTCCCGCGGCGCTTCCCGCGGCCGTCTCGACGCGGTGCCCGGCATTCTTCGCGTGGTAGGCGAGGCTGGCGATCGAGCAGCGCACGAGCGCCGCGAGCAGGAGGTGGTCGGCGGTCCAGCCGGCCGGAAGCGCGAGCGGCGCCGCGCCCGGGATCGCAATGCCGCCGGCCGCGTCGATCTCGATCGAGTACTCGAAGAGCTTCGGCCTCGGCTCACCCACCGGGCCACGGTATCCGGGTCCGTCCGGTCCGGGTCCTACAGTGGCTGTCCGTGAGGCTCAGACCGCTCACGGAAGCCGAGTGCTACGCCCGTTGCTACGGCGAGCGAGCGGTCGACTCCGTTCACGTTCTCCGGCCCGGCGCCGATCGGGCGGTCGTGACGACGGCGCCCGAGGGAACGGGCGCGGCCGACCAGCCGCAGGAGCGCGAGGCGGCATGATCCGCACCTGCAAGAACTGGACGTCGCGCCGCCGGTACGGGCAGCCGCCGAAGGGCCGCCCACAGCCGCTGCTTCCGAGCTCGTGGGCCTGCACGGCGACGTGGACGTCGCGTGTGCCACGCTGCCGGCCGAATGGCCGAAGCCGCTTCGTCTGAGCCCGCCCGGTCCGACGTCCCGGACGTCCTCGCCCCCGGGCTCCGCTGCGTCTTCTGCGGGATCAACCCGGGTCGCGTGTCGGCAGCGGCGAACGCTCACTTCGCGAATCCGAGGAACGACTTCTGGCGGTTGCTTCACGCGGCGGGTTTCACACCCCGGCTCTACGACCCGTCCGAGCAGTTCGATCTCCTGGCGCTCGGCTACGGGGTCACGAACGCTGCGTACCGGACGACTCCCGGCTCGGGCGACCTCCGCCGAGGAGACTTCGACGGCGACCGCCTCGGGGAGGTCGCACGCGAGCTCCGGCCGCGCGCGATCGCGTTCGTCGGCAAGGAGGCCTACCGCGGCTCCTTCGGCGAGCGGGCCGAGCTCGGCCCGCAGATCCGGTCGCTCGGCTCGACGGCGCTCTATGTCCTTCCTTCGACCTCGCCGGCCAACGCCGCGGTTCCCTGGGACGAGCGGCTGCGGTGGTTCTCGGCGCTCCACGGCTGGCTCGAGCCGGAGCCGCGCCAGGCCGTGAGGGCGCTCGTCGTCGACGCGCAGGAGCGTGTGCTGCTCGTCCGGTTCGAGAACGCGGCGTCGCGCGAATCGTGGTGGGCGACTCCCGGCGGTGGTGTCGAGGAGGGCGAGTCCGACGAGTCGGCGTTGCGCCGCGAGCTCCGCGAGGAGTGCGGGCTCGAGCTCGGCGACGCCGGGCCGGTCGTGTGGAGGCGCGAGGTCGTGTTTCCGTGGAACAGGCGGCTGTTGCGGCAGTCCGAGCGCTTTCACATGGTGCGCGTGGCGCATCACGATCCGGTGGCGACGATCGACCTCCGGCCGGAAGGGATCGCCGGTCATCGCTGGTGGACGCTCGACGAGCTCGCGTCCACGGCCGAACGCCTCGCGCCACGGGCTCTCGCGACCGGGCTGCGAGGCCTGCTCCGCGACGGGCCGCCGGCGACCCCGCTCGACATCGGCATTCAGGACGTCGGCAATTAGGCTGACAGCATGGAGGAGTTCGTCGTCATCGTGCACCTGCTCGCCGCCGCGGTGTGGCTCGGAGGGTCGATCGCGCTCGTGTTCGCGGGAGTGCCCGCGATCCGGGTTCTCGAGGGCGACCCGCGCGGAAAGGCGATGAAGGAGCTCGGCCTGCGCTGGCGGCCGATCGGCTACGGGTCGCTGCTCGTCCTCGCGCTCACGGGCGTCGAGCTCGCCCGCCACGACTGGGCCCACTGCCACTCGCCGTTCCGGGCCGTGCTGTGGGTGAAGGTCGCCCTCTCGGCCGGGCTCGTGTCGGCTTCGTACCTCCACAACTTCGTCTTCGGCCCCCGCCTCCAGGCGGAGATCAAGGAGGGCCGTCCCCAGGCGACCCGCCCGACGCTGGTCGTCGTCGGCTGGACGAGCCTGGCGCTGACGATCACGGTTCCGATCCTCGGCGCCGTCCTCGCCCATCTCGCGGGCTGAGCGACAAGACTGAGCCCCTTCCTAGGAGTCGCCGGACGAGCCAGTGTCCCGAACGGCCGGCGAGGCAAACCCCCACCCAGGGCGGGGACGACCCCCTCCGCCCTCGACATCAATTATATCCCGACAACGCGTCACATGTCTGTGTCGGCTTCGTCACAGATGTGTGCCGATTTTGGCGATGGCGAGAGCCCGAGGCAGCGGAAAGCGCCTGCTCAGCCGCCGGCGAGCTTGACCGTGTGCCCTTGAGCCCTCAACCGCGCGGCGACCTTCTCGCGGTGGTCGCCCTGGATCTCGACGGCGTTGTCCTTGACAGCGCCGCCGCAGCCGCAGTGCTTCTTCAGGTCGCTCGCGGTCCCGGCGAGGTCGCGCCCGGGAAGCCCGCGGACGATCGTGACGATCTTCCCGCCGCGGCCGCCCTTCTCGCGGAAGACGCGGACGATCCCGTCGCGCGGCGTGTCGTCGACCCGCGGGGTCGGAGTCGGCTTCTTCCGGAGATCGCCGTCGCCGGTCGAGTAGACGAGCCTGCCCTCGGCCACGTCAGTCCCGCCAGCGGTTCGTGATCGGCGTCCGGCGGTCGCGGCCAAACGCCTTCGGCCTCAGCTTCACGCCGGGCGGCGCCTGACGCCGCTTGTATTCGGCCCGGTCGATCATCGCGATCGCGCGCTCGACGACATCGGGATCGAAGCCGTCCTCGGAGAGCTCGTCTCGCGAGCGGTCGAGCTCGACGTACGCCTCGAGCACGCGGTCGAGCACGGGGTACGGCGGAAGCGAGTCCTGGTCGAGCTGGTCTGCCCGCAGCTCGGCGCTCGGCGCCCGGTCGATGATCGAACGCGGTATCAGCTCGCGGCCGGCGCGCTCGTTCAGCCGGAGGGAGAGCCGGAACACGTCCGTCTTGTACACGTCCTTGATCAGCGCGAACCCGCCTGCGAGGTCGCCGTAGAGCGTCGAGTACCCGACCGACAGCTCGGACTTGTTCCCGGTCGCGATCACGAGCCACCCGAACTTGTTCGAGAGCGCCATCAGCAGCGTCCCGCGCACGCGGGCCTGCAGGTTCTCCTCGGTCAGATCCGAGTCGCGGCCCTCGAACGCCGGCGCGAGCGCGGCCGTGTACGTCTCGACCACCGGCTCGATCGCGATCTCCCGGAAATCGATCCCGAGCGATCGCGCAAGCAGTTCTGCGTCGTTCCGTGTGGCCTCGGACGAGTACCGGGACGGCATCGAGACGCCGTGCACACGGTCGGCTCCGAGCGCTCCGACGGCGATCGCGGCGGTGAGTGCCGAGTCGATCCCGCCGGAAAGCCCGATCACGACGTCGCCGAAGCCGTTCTTGCGGACGTAGTCGCGCAGGCCGAGCTCGAGCGCGAGCCGCATCTGCTCCAGATCGTCGAGCGAAGCCGAGGGGGTGGGCCGAAGCAGCGTCGGCTGCGTCCCGGAGGCTCCCAGGTCGAGAACGTCCGGATCGGGCGCACCGCCGCGCTCGCGGGCGAGCGAACGCCGCCGCACGTCACGCAGACGGCGGCCGACCGCGCTCACCGGGTCGAGGTCGACGACCAGGAGCTCCTCCTCGAAGCTCGACGCCCGCGCGATCAGCTCGCCCTCGTCGTCGAGCACGACCGAGCCGCCGTCGAAGATCAGCTCGTCCTGGCCGCCGACCATGTTGCAGAGGGCGACGAAGCACGAGTTGTCGCGGGCACGGACGCGGAGCATCTCCTCGCGCTCGCGATCCTTTCCCACATGAAACGGCGAGGCGGAGATGTTGACCACGAGCTGGGCGCCGGCAAGGGCGAGGTCGGTGGTCGGCGGCCCGGGCTGCCAGATGTCCTCGCAGACGGTCGGCCCGACGAGGACGTCGCCCAAGCGCAGCAGGAGCAGGTCGTCGCCGGGGGCGAAGTAGCGGTTCTCGTCGAAGACGCCGTAGTTCGGCAGGAAGCGCTTGCGGTAGACGCGCCGGATCTCTCCGCCGGCGAGGACGAAGCAACCGTTGAAGAGGTCCCGATCGAGGTGAGGAGCGCCGACGAGGGCGGTGATGCCCCGCGTCTCGGCGGCGAGGGCCTCGACGGTCCGTCTCGCAGCCCGGATGAACGCAGGTCGGAGGAGCAGGTCTTCGGGCGGGTAGCCCGTGACCGCCAGCTCGGGGAAGAGGACGAGGTCGGCGCCCGCGGACCGCGCCTCGCCGAGCCGCTCGGCGATCCGCGCCGCGTTGCCGGCGAGGTCGCCGACGAGGCTGTTGATCTGTGCGAGTGCGAGTCTCATGGCCGTTCGGAAGGAGTTTTCTCCTCGCGAGCTAAAACCCTAGCGCGAATCGCTGCCCGGGCGCGGAGGACGCAGATGACGCCGAGCCCGAAGCAGACCGCGGCGAGCGCGACGACGAAGCGCAGCCCGCTCTCGTTGCCGACGCCGGACAGGACGGCGCCTGCGGCGAACAGGGCGACGGCGGCCCAGCGGAGGTGTTCGGCGCCCACCACTCGAGGATAGAACGCCGTTGCGCCCCGCGCGGCAGCCGGCTCGCCCCGAGCCTTGACCAGTATCGTTAGTGTCCGCTAACCTAGCGTGAACTAACTTAGCGTCGACTAACAGAGGTGAGGAATGAAGGCGAAGCTCTTTGCGGAGGAAAACAGGAAGTGGTGGACGCTCACGGCGGTGGCGTTCGGCCTCTTCATGATCATGTTGGACAACACCGTCGTCAACGTCGCGCTCCCGTCGATCCAGCGCTCGCTCCACCTGAAGGTCTCGGAGCTCGAGTGGATCGTCGCCGGATACGCGCTCACCTTCGGTGCGTTCATGCTGACCGGAGGGAAGCTCGCCGACCTCTTCGGCCGGCGCAAGATGTTCGTCGCGGGCCTCGTGATCTTCACCGCCAGCTCCCTCGCCTGCGGCCTCGCGGGCAGCGCGTCCGTCCTGATCGGCGCGCGGGTGGTGCAGGGTCTCGGTGCTGCGCTCATGAACCCGGCGACCCTTTCGATCATCACGGTCACGTTCCCGCCGAAGCAGCGTGGAACGGCGATCGGGATCTGGGCCGGGATCTCGGCGCTCGCGCTCGCGATCGGGCCGCTCGTCGGCGGGATCATCACGGAGCGGATCAACTGGAACTGGATCTTCTTCATCAACGTCCCGATCGGCGCGATCGGCATCGCCGCTGCGTTCGCGTTCATCACGGAATCGCGTGACACCTCGCGTGAGCAGCGTCCCGATGTGCCGGGCCTCGTCACGTCGGCGCTCGGCCTCTTCGCCCTCAGCTACGGGCTGATCGAGGCGAACAACTACGGCTGGAGCTCGAGCCGGATCCTCGTCGCATTCGCCGTCGCTGCGGTCGCCCTCGCGGCGTTCGTCGCGTTCGAGCTGCGCCAGCGGCTGCCGATGCTCGATCTGTCCCTCTTCCGCAACCCGGTCTTCTCGGGTGCCAACTCGGTGATGCTGCTCGTCGGGCTCGCGATGTTCGGCGTCTTCTTCTACGTCTCGCTCTACGTCCAGCAGATCCTCGGCTACTCGCCGATCCAGGCGGGCGCGGCGTTCCTGCCCTGGACGGGTCTGATCATCCTGCTGGCCCCGCGGGCGGGAAAGCTCTCGGACAAGCTCGGCTCCCGCGGCCTCGTCGGCGCCGGGATGATCTTGCTCGCGGGCGCGCTCTTCCTCTTCTCGCGGATGGGCGGGAGCGAGAGCTTCTGGACGCTGCTCCCCGCGATGCTGCTCGGCGGCGCCGGGATGTCCGCGACGATGGCGCCCGTCACCTCGACGGCGATGGCCTCCGTGCCGCGCGACAAGGCGGGGGTCGGCTCGGCGGTGCTGAACAGCATGCGGCAGGTCGGCGGCTCGCTCGGGATCGCGTTGATGGGCGCGATCGTCGCTGCAAGCGCGACGACTGCCACCGTCGGGCCGAGCAGTCATCCCGATCCGGCCTCGTTCCTGCGCGGGTTCCATCACGCGCTCGAGGTCGCGACGGCGATCGCGCTCCTCGGCGCCGCGATCGGGATCACGACGCTCCGGAAGGTGCACCATCCCGAGCCCAGCCCTCAGGGCCAGCCCGAGTCGCAGTCGGCTCCCTCTGCGCTCGTCGAGATCTGATGAGCGAGCTCGTCCCGACCCGCCCCCGCCTCACCGCCGGAGAACGCCGGCAGGCCGTGCTCGACTCGGCCTGCCGGGCGTTCTTCAAGAAGAGCTACCGCGGTGCGACGACCGCCGAGATCGCCCGCGACGCGGGGATCACCGAGCCGATCCTCTACCGGCATTTCGGCTCGAAGCGCGACCTGTACCTGGCGTGCCTCGACGAGGCGTGGCGGATCTTCCGCGAGTTCGCCCAGGATGCGATGGCGAAGAACCCGGTGGGCTGCCTCGGCGCGATCGCCGATGCCTACGGCGCGAAACGCTCGAAGCTCCGGCTGGTCGATCTCTGGATCCAGGCGCTCAGCGAAGCCTCCGAGGACGCGGTGATCGCGAAGGCGGTGCGGCAGCAGATCCGCGAGGTGCACGACTTCTTCGCCGACGTGATCCGTCGGGGGCAGGCAGACGGGGTCGTGAACGCGGATCGAGATCCGGTCGCCGAGGCGTGGATCTTCGTCGCCGGCGGCCTGCTCGCGACGATCGACCAGCGGCTCGGCGGCCTGCTCGGCGGCGACCTCGAGCTGGTGCGGGCCTCGCGTCGCGAGTGGATGATGGCCTGAGGGCCTCGAGCTCGGCGGCGCGCGAGAGCTTCTGAATCCGAACGAGAAAATGAAAGAGCCCCGGCTGCGGCAACCACGGGTAAATCGCTCAGCGATGCGGGTTTTAGCGTCGCGCGGGCCAGCAGGCGGGCCATCAGTGATTCGTCCTAGAGGGCGGAGGCTGAGCACGATCGCTGGGCGAGCTACCGTGCTCTCAATGACATCTGATCGGCGCATGACCGGGTTCGCTAACGCCAGATAGGCTAAAAGCGAAGCCGATCTCGCCCACCGGATGCTCGCCTTCGTCGAGACCTACAACCAAACCGCACGCCCCTTCAAATGGACATACACCGGCAAAGTCCTCGCCGCATGACCGCGCGAATCAACCGGAGCGACCACTAGTCGCCGCTCGGCACGGTTCGTAACCAGTCTTTCCGCGGCGGAGCCGGGCGAGTGCTCGCGAAAGCGCGAGGTGGAGGCGATCGTCGAGGCCGCGCGCGGCGCGCTTCGGGTCGACGACGACCGTCGATGGAGCTGCCTCTCGGCTGAGGACCACGGGCGAGCACCACGGTCACGAGCAGAAGCAGAACTCCTCGGGCCTGAGGCTGCCACAGTCCGCCTGCGAACGAGCGCGGGGCAAATCGGCGGGAACCGGCTCCCCTCGTTCACTGCTGACGAGAGGAATACGATCTCGATTGTGAGCCGCACACGGATCGGCATCCTGGTTGTGGCCTACAACGCGGCCACCACGCTCGCGGACGTTCTCGAGCGGATACCAAGCTCGCTCCGGCCACCGATCGAGGTCGTGCTGGTGAGCGACGACCACTCGGCGGACGCGACGTTCGAAAAGGCGCGCGTGTACGGCAACGAGCACGGCGGTGTTCCGGTCGCGGCTGTGCGCCAGCGGCGGAACCTCGGCTACGGCGGCAATCAGAAGTTCGGCTACCGCTGGCTCATCGAGCGCGGAATCGACGTCGCGGTGCTTCTCCACGGTGACGGACAGTATGCGCCGGAGGCGCTTCCGGACCTGCTGGCGCCTCTCCTTGAGGGGCGCGCCGACGTCGTGCTCGGGTCGCGGATGCTCGTGCCCGGCGGGGCTCGTGCGGGCGGTATGCCGCTGTACAAGTTCGTCGGGAACAAGGTCCTGACGCGGTTCCAGAACCGGGTTTCGGGACTGACGCTGTCGGAGTGGCACTCGGGTTACCGCGCGTTTTCACTGGAGGCGCTCGCCGAGATCCCGTTCGAGGAGAACAGCGACGGCTTCGATTTCGACACGGAGGTGCTGCTTCAGCTGTATGACTCGGGTGCGCGTATTGTCGAGGTGCCGATTCCGACCTACTACGGCGATGAGATCTGCCACGTCAACGGCGTCGAGTATGCGAGGGACGTTTGTCTCGATGTTGTTCGATACTGGTTCGCCCGACTCGGTTTCGGCTCCTTGCACCTGGCTCGCGCGTCGACAGAGTACGAGTGGAAGGAGGCGCCGGATGCAAGCCACCGAATCGTCCTCGACGCCGTCGAGGGAGTTGCGCCTCTGCCCGCGCGGATCCTGGATCTCGGATGTGCAGGCGGGCTCGTCGCCGCCGAGTTGCGACGACAGGGACATCACTTGGTCGGTGTTGACGCCGCGCCACCACGGGGAACGGAAGGGCGGGTGGACACGCTCGTCGTCGCAGACCTCGACGATGGCCTTCCTCGCGAGGTGGGCGAAGGCGGCCCGTTCGATGTCGTTCTCGCTCTGGACGTTCTCGAGCATCTGCGCGAGCCCGCGAGCTTGCTGCGAGAGCTCCACGACATCTGCACTTCGGACGCGAGGGTCATCACGAGCGTTCCGAACCTCGGCCATTGGTATCCGCGGTTGCGCATCGCGCTGGGTCGATTCGACTATGACCGCCGCGGGATCCTGGATGCGACGCACTTGCGCTTCTTCACCTGGCGGAGCTTTGCGGCGATGGTTCGGCGGACCGGCTGGCAGGCGGAGCAGCGCCGTCTCACCGGCCTGCCGCTCGAAGTGCTCGACCGGCGGCGAGACGTCGCGGGGAAGGGCCGGTTGAGAGCGACCGTCGGGCTACTCGACCGTGCGGGGCGCGCCTCCTGGCCCTCGCTCTTCGCGTACCAGTATGTTGCGGTTCTGCGGCCTGACCCGGCGTGGGGGCCGGTCGAGGAGTGGGTCAGCTTGGAGACCGAGCAGCTCCTGACGTGAGAGCATAAGGTAGCGCGCTCGCGACCACGACGACCCCGGCGGCGATGAACAGGACGACTTCGGGCGCCCACTCTCGACCGAGGCTATGGCCGCTGTACAGCAGCTTGGGGCCCTCGCGGTTGAGGAGTGCCCATCCGGCGAGGCAGAGTCCTGCCTGGAGCGCATCCCGTAGGCGCAGCGTGACGGGCGGCCGCTCGGCGAGCGTGAACGCAATCGCGAGGACTGCCGGGACGCCGAACGCGAGGAGCGGGAGCCAGCCGGTCGTCGCTCGGTCCATCAGCCCGTCGATGAAGTGGTGGTTGGAGAAGAAGGTCAGCACCGTCGCCGAGAAGTCATGTGCGCCGAGCCGACGGAACCAGTTTGCGTAATCCGCTGTGTAGAAGATCGGGTGGGTGATCGTCGAGGCGACCATTTCGACCAACGAGACAGCGGCGAGAGCGATCGTGGTCAACGGCATGCGACGGAACGCCGTCGCGAGCGGAAGAGCGAGGAACGGAAGCATCGGGACCATCTGCCGCGGCCCCGGGGAGCCGCCGCCGAACGGCGTCGCGTATGACGCCTCGAACAAGAGAAACGCGACAGTGATCCCGGCGATCACGCGCGCTTCGAACCGGCAGCCGCGCCGGAAGAGCAGGACGATGCCGACTGCCGCGACAGCGAGCACGGGAGTGGTCCGCAAGATCCCCACAGGGGCGAACAGCACCTCGATCAGCCGTCTGAAGCTCGGCGTCGTTAGGAAAAGCGATCCGGTGGAGCCGAACCCGACCGTGTAGCTGTAAGGCACGCGGAACGGCGAGCCGAACGCCCACTGCTGGTAGGCAAGAAGCGGAGCGAGCCCCACGAGCGCCCCAGCACCGAAGGCCGCCGCGCGCCGGACGCGGGGCGGACGCGCGAGCGCCGCGAGGCCGAGAATCGCTGCCATGATCGCGTTCGGGAACTCGGTTGTGACCGCGTAGCCCACTAGGAGCCCCGCGGCCGCGACCATGCCGAGGCTTGCCTGTCGGCGCCGTTCGTACCACAGGACTGCGAACGCGGCGAAGCCGAGCAGCGCCGACAGGATGTGCGAGAAGAAGAGGGTCGCGAACGGCAGCATCAGCGTCCCGATCCCGAGCGTGACCGCCGCCGCAGTACCGAATCCCGGTTCGAGGTCATTCGCGACCCGCCGCACCACAAGGAGCAAGACAAGCGCGGGTAGCACGACGCTCCACAAGCCGAGTAACCAGAGCTGGCGCGAGTCGTCGGTCGGGGGCGACGCCTGACCGGCAGCCTTCATCACGATGTATGCGGGTAACGTCGCGAACGCGAAACCGGGCGCCTTGTTCGAATAGACGTGACCCTTGTACACGGAGATGTCGTAGGTCACTTCCTGCCCGATCCGGTACCGCGACACGTCGATCCAGGGCACTCGCTGGTCGGCAAGTGCACGCGTCAGCGCATAATGCGAGTTCTGGTTCCAGCCGGGCCCCTGCACGAGCGTCGCGTATGCCGCCGTGAGCGAGAGGATGGCCGCAAGCCCGAGCCACGGCCGGGGTCGAAACCAACGAAGCACACCGCAAACCTACGCCACGCTGACCATGGCGCGGACTCTCGGCAGCAAATGCCAGGGCTGAACGGAGATCAACTACCTCGGGCGGCGCGTCGCACATTGGTCTCCCTGCGCCGGAGGTGGTCGGCGCCCTCCTCTGTCCTCACGGACGACAGCCCGAGCAATCGGCGCCCGCTTCTCCTGCAGGCTGCGTTCCGTTCTCCTCAGGTGGACATGGTCTTGGCCATCCTGAGGTGCATCTTCAAGCCGCTTCCGTAGGCGAGGACGACGGCTCGAGTTCGGTCGCGGAGGTCGAGCTCGCGAAGCGGATGTCGGACGCGTTCGGGTTCCATCCCCTGTCGCGCCGGTCGTTCTGCGCCGGTTCGTGGCCGGCGGCGTAGAGCGGCGGTTGCTCCGCGGTCGGATCGGCGTCGCGGCGTCGGCGGCGACGAGGACGACGACGAGGACGCCGAGTGGGAGAGGGTGCGAAGGGATAGATTAAGGTCGCGAAGACCCGCGGCGGCCTTGTGGCCGGCAGAACTAATCGATGCCGCGGCTCGAATGATGTCGGTGTTTGCGGCGCGGCCGGGTCGAGGCGCGTGAGCGCTTCGCTCACAATAGAGAGGTGGTGAGCTCCGAGAGAGGCATGGGCGCCTCGAAGGATCTGGTGTCGTTCGTGCCGCGGCTGACGCTCGAGTGGCTGCGAGACGAGCCCGAGCGGCTGTGTCGCGAGGTCGAAGGCACGTTGGCGTTCGTTGACATCTCCGGCTTCACCGCGATGTCGGAGCAGCTGTCGAGCCGTGGGCGGGCCGGCGCTGAAGAGGTCACGGACGTCATGAACAGGACGTTCTCGCAGCTTCTCGACGCCGCTTACGCCGAGGGTGGCGGGCTGCTCAAGTTCGGTGGTGACGCCCTGCTGCTGCTCTACGAGGGTGAGCATCACGCCGCGCGCGCCGCAAGAGCGGCGTTCCAGATGCGTCTTGCGCTGCGGGCCGTGGGCCGTGTTCGCACCGCAGCCGGAACGATCGTTCTCGCGATGCACGCCGGTCTCCACAGCGGCCGCTTCCAGTTCTTCCTCGTCGGGGAGTCGCATCGGGAACTGCTCGTCGCGGGACCTTCGGCGACCCGTACGGTCGAGATGGAGGCCGGGTCCGAGCGCGGCGAGATCTTGCTTAGTCCCGAGACGGCGGCAGGGCTCGATCCGGAGCTGGTCGGCGAGGCGAAGGGGGCCGGCTTCCTCCTTCAGGCGCCGCCACCGCCGCGGGGTGTGCTGGAGCCGCTCCCGGACTTTGCCGGGATCCCCCTCGAGAGGGCGGTCCCGGCCCCGCTCCGGGCCCAGCTGCTCGAAGTCGGTCCGCTCGAAGGCGAGCACCGTCATGCCGCGATCGCGTTCGTCCGCTTTGCCGGGATCGACGAGCTGATCGCGACGGAGGGGATCGATTCGGCCGCCGGCGCACTCGACAGCCTCGTCCGGGCGATCCAGCACCAGGCCGACGAGCACGGCGTCACGTTCCTCGAGAGCGACGTCGACCGTGACGGAGGGCGGCTGGTGCTCGTCGCGGGCGCTCCGCAGACGCTCGGCGACGACGAGGAACGGCTGCTCCGGACGGTTCGTGCTGCCCTCGACTCGAGCCTGCCGCTGCCGGTGCACATCGGCGTCAGCCAGGGCCGGGTGTTCGCCGGGCAGGTCGGCGCCTCGTTCCGGCGTACCTACACCGTGCTCGGCGATACTGCCGCGCTGGCCGCGCGACTGATGGCGCGCGCGGGCGAAGACGAGATCCTGGTCGCAGCCGACGTCTTCGAGCGTGGAGGCAGCCGGTTCGCGGCGACCGAGCTCGAGCCGTTCGAGGTGAAGGGCAAGAGCGAGCCGGTACGCGCCGTGGTCCTCGGGGCGCTCTCGTCGACCGCGCCGGGGCCTACGGACGAGCGGCTGGCGGATCAGAAGCTCCCCTTCGTCGATCGGGAACGCGAGCGCGCCGTTCTCGGGGCGGCTGTCGCGCCGGTGCGGCTGGGGTTCGGAACGCTCGTGGAGCTGATCGGCGAGCCGGGGATCGGCAAGTCGCGCCTGGCGCAGGAGCTCGAGGCGAACTGCGCCGACATGCGGACGATCGTTGCGCGGTGCGACCAGTACGAGGCAGCGACCGCCTACCACCCGTTCCGCCCGCTGCTCCGTTCGCTCCTCGACGTCGATCTCGAGGAGGGCAAGGAGCAGAACAGAGCCGTGCTCGACGAGCGGCTGCGCGAGATCGACGAGGAGCTCGTGCCGTGGGCGCCGCTGCTCGGGGCTCCGCTCAACATCGAGGTGCAATCGACGCCGGAGGTGGACGATCTCGACCCGGCGTTCTGGCGCGCACGTCTCCACGGCGTGATGGGCAATCTGCTCGGGCGGTTGCTCGACTCCCCGACCCTGCTCCTGTTCGAGGACGTGCACTGGATGGACGATGCGTCCTCGGAGTTGTTGCGGTTCCTGGGAACACAGCTCACGAGCCGTCCGTGGCTCGCCTGCACGACGAGGCGGCCCGTGGAAGGGGGCTTCGTCGCCGCCGAGGGGACGCCGCCGCTGCCTGCGCTGACGCTACGGCTCGACCCGCTGCCGGAGGACGATGCGAGAACCCTCGTCCGCGCCGCCGCGGGCGGGCGGGCCCTCGACGGGGAGGAGCTGTCGGCGTTGATGGCGCGAGGCGCCGGCAATCCGCTCTTCTTGCAGGAGCTCGCGAGCAGCACCGGCGGGCCCGCCGAGGACGACGAGCTTCCGGAGACGGTCGAAGCACTCGTCTCCACGCGCATCGACCGCCTCGGTGCCGGCGACCGCACCCTGCTTCGCTGGGCCTCGGCTCTCGGCGTGTCCTTTTCGGGTGCGCTGATCGAGGAGGTCCTGGAGGGCGATCCGAACGTGGCGGCAGCATCGAAGGCCTGGGACCGGCTCGGCGAGTTCGTCGAACGCGACCCGAATGTTGCCGGGGCTTTCCGTTTTCGCCACGCGCTGATCCGAGACGCGGCCTACGGCGGCCTGTCGTACAGGCGTCGCCGCGAGCTTCACGGGCGCGTCGC